>JAUXGF010000058.1 GCA_030622395.1 Calditrichaceae bacterium | reverse complement strand
GGTTGATTTCGGCGCTTTTGTTGACATTGGCGTTAAACAGGATGGTTTGGTGCATGTCAGTCAAATGGCTAAAAAGTATGTTAAAAATCCGTTGGAAATTGCAGCGGCAGGCGATGTGATTGAAGTTAAAGTTGTTTCTATTGATTTGGAACGGGGCAGGATCGGGCTTTCTATGATTTTTGATTAGAACCCTGGGAGCGTTTACCTATAATCCAGACATATAAAATGTTATAACGTGTTGGATTAATGGCGTTAAATCAATACTCCATTAATCCATTCTTCTATTACTCCAATTCTTCCATTACTCCATCACTCCACCACTCCATTACTCCATTCTTCAATACTCCAGTAATCCGTTCTTCTATTACTATAAAAAAAGGCGCCGTGAAATTCACAGCGCCTTTTAGCGGAAATTATCTGATAAGCATCATCTTTTTATATTTCTCAAGCGACCTGGTTCCTCTTACAGCTTTCGCTTTGAAATGCTGGAAGTACAGACCGGAAGCCACTTTATTTCCCGCTGAATTTGTACCGTCCCAAACCGAAACATGATAACCCGCTTTATATTGAGCGTCCGTTACCTTTTTAACTTTTTGACCTAAAGTATTAAAAATTTCGATTTGCACTTCGGCAGCCTCAGGCACGCCAAATTTAATTGTTGTGCTGGGGTTGAACGGATTAGGATAGTTATGATAAACAACAAATTCTTTAGGAATATTAGGATCGCCTTCAATTCCGGTAATCACTTCAATTTCATAAGTATTACTGCTGTCATTAAAGGTTATTTTATAGAGTCCTGAATTAAGCACATTATACTGGCAATTTGGAAAACCGTCGCCAATACCGCCGTCTCCGTAAGCAGCTTTCCAACTATGCATTACCACAAACTTGAATTCCATGTTCCCTGCAGGAAGCGTAAACTCGCCGCTCCATTTCCAGCCGTCGCGCGTTAAGTTGTCTTCCGCATTATTCCAACTGTTAACATCTCCTGCAAAGCCGATAGTCCATTCATTGAAGCCGGCGTCGCCTGGATCTACGATGCAAGTCTGCGAATATGTAAATCCATTCAAAACCGGAGTTACTTCCGCGCCGTTTTCCAGCCATGAGCCTCCATCGTTTTCTGAGCCGACCCACCATTGATAAGCAATCCCGGCGTTAAGGTTTACCAATCCGGTGAAGATGCTGTCTGTTGCGCTGGTATCCGGCCAGACGCCGTTATTTATAAGCTCTACCATAGGCCCAGACCATGTGTCGTCATACATACCGTTTGAATCCCATGATCCATTCATCCAGAATGTTCTGTAATCAGATTCGCCTGCGACCTTAGCGGTAAATATAACATAAGTCATATTATTCATGCTGCCCATTGTAGGCGCAAGGTCAAACAATGTTTCACCGCCGCCGGAACTCCAGAAATCATAGCCGTCATTAGGACCGGCGCCGTCCGGTATGCGCTGTATGGTTCCAAGTAAAGCCATCGTCTTAGTAGGATTACCTGTTATGAAACCCATTTGATCTATACGTACGCCGGCATCATCATATAAACAAGCCACATCTGCTGAAGTAATATTTAAAATTGTTGAATCATCCCAAACAGCTACGCCCATTGGCGGCACTGTTATACTATCAATAGTAAAAATATCATCGCCGTCTGTGAATATCCAACCGTTCATTACTATTGCGGCGCCTGTAGGATTATAGAATTCTATATACTCATATATGCCGTCAACGTTTTCATCATAGTCAACTTCATTGATAATTACACTGCTGCCAAGAGCTGGAGCCGGCGCGTCATTCTCCCAACCGGGCGTGGCGTCAAAATCACCTGTCCAGTCGGTTGCCATTACATCTTCATAAGCAACCCGGGCGGTTGATCCCCAAGTAATGCTGTCACTGCCGTAAAAATTATAAACGACAGGCGCTGAACCAACGGCTCCGTAAGCTACCATATCAATAACAACACTGTCTCTAAAAACAAGATATATCCAATCCTGGCTGTTATTTAAATCAGCGGCGGTTGTGAAACTTGTCAAATATTCACCTGGGGCTAACTTTTTAGTTGAATCCCAGTCTGCATCCTCTGCAAAATATTCTACCACACTCCATCTGGGTTTGCCAAAGTCGTCATTATAGGTGTTAACTCCGTCTGTAATTCCAAGATCTGTTAAATCAACCGTATCAACGCCCGCATTATATATTTCTATCCATTCTATGCCTTTAGGCTGAAATTCATTAATATACAGCGTAGGTCTTTCCCTGGAAACGCCGAATAGGGTTATAGTATCCGGAGATGTAACGCTGTTACTGAAAATTACCATCATTCCATTATATTTGTCAAAATCAAGAGCGGTGAAGTAAACATCCATCACATCGCTGCTGATAGCGGGAATTGTATTGTTTGTCAGATAAGAAGTAAATACTTCGTTGGATGATACAACGCTGTCAATTACCAGTTCCATAGTTCCGGTATTTTGAATTTCAACTACCGCCGTATCGACGTCATTTATATTCCAAAGAGTTTTAAATTCAACATTATCAGTATTTAAAACAAGGTTAGGCACAGGCGGCGGCACATGATGTTCAAGAAAATATAATAAAGGATATGCGCTTGAACCTTCATAGCCTACTACCATGTCTTTTTCTCCGTCGCCGTCAATATCGGTACTGTAAATAATTCTTTCAGCGTTTGCTCCGTTAAACTCGCCAAGATCGTATTCTACATAATTAGCCGGTTCAAATATATCGCCTCCGGTATATTCCCAATCCCAGACATGATTATCATCGGAAACAAAATAAATATCCGGGTTGCCGTCTTCATCTCCATCACCAGTAGTAACACCGTTGATATCGCTTCCTTTATCAAGTAAAATAGAGCTCTTCATATTTGTTGCGCTAGTATCCCAGCTTGTGCTTTGCATTTCAAATACGATTAATTTATCAGACTTTGTTCCGGCAAACAGTTCAGGATAACCATCTGCGTCAACATCCCTTAGAGTCATTGCAATTATATAAGTATTTTCGACGTCTAATTGAATTTCTACTGAATCCGGCAATACATTTACATAAGTGTCTTCAGCCGTATTTTCCCAGATAAGAATAGAACCATAATTGTAATGACCAAAAATCACTTCCATAGTATCATTATTATTTAAATCACCTGTGGCAACTGAATAAATCTTTTGATTACTGTAACCCCACATCTTTGCTTCTTGATTAAAATTAAAATCGGCGTCAGCTTCATAAACATAGCAGGTATCACAGTGGGCAATTACTAATTCTTGGTTTATATCTGAGTCTAAATTATCAACCGCTAAAGAAAAAACATTGTAATACTTGGTATAGGGAAGATCAAGAAAGGCAACTTTTACATAATTATCGCTGCCAATTACTCCGTCCCATTCATAAAAATGTACCCCGCTACTATCTTCAAAACCGGCTACTATTTCCTGTAATCCGTCGCCATCCATGTCGGCAATTAGCACTGGCGTGTACCCATGACCAGTGGAATTAACAACATGTTTTGACCATACCAAATCAAAGGAATCATTACCAGTACACTCAAAAACATAAGTATAACCGTAGCTATCCGAACAAATAATTTCAGCAAACCCATCGCCGTCAAGATCATTTGCTGCATCGGTAACCGTAAGCCCAGAAACATCGTCGGCAATCGTATCCTGGGATACGAAGTTGTTCCACAGCATGTCAAATTCATTATCGCCTTCATGCATAAGATATCCATCAAAGTCTTTCCCCCAATTTGCCGCCTGTTGGGAAAAAGCGGATGAAAATACAATGAGCAAAAAGCTCACAACCGTTAAAAAAATACTTTTAGACCGCATAAGCCGTCCTCCTTAAAATAAGTTAATAAATTTATTTAATTAAGATCATACGTTTAGCGTGTATGGCATTATCAATTTTTAATTGATATAAATATAAACCGCTGCTTACTAATAATCCATTGGAATTTTTTCCGTCCCACGAAAATCTGTATAATCCCGGTTTTTGATTTGATTTAACTAACGAACGCACGCGCCTGCCCTGTATATCAAAGATAGTTAATTCCACCAAACCGGATATATTGAGCTGATATTCAATTGTCGTAACGGGATTAAATGGATTGGGGTAGTTTTGATATAATTCCATAGAACGCGGCAATTTATGGTTGAGATCATTTTCAATTCCAACGGTAACTCCATAACCAAATATAGCGCCACTCATTCCGGCGGCCCAGCCATAAGTAGGGGTTACAAATTCTATTTCACGGACTGTTTTTCCATTGGGAGAGTCTATTTTTTCCCAGTTGTCGCCACCGTCCGTGGTATGGTAAAAAGCGCCATTATTGCCCCAAATATCTCCAGATGCGATCCAGCCTTCATTACTATCTACAAAATGAATATCCCATAATTCATAAGTGTCTGAAATGTCTCCACCCATATATCCCAGGGTATCAACAATATTCCAGTTATTACCGCCATCAGTTGTTTTGCCAAGAATGCCGTTATAACTGACGACATATCCAGTCTGACTATCAATAAAATCAATGGCGGTCAGATCCTTTTCACCGACTGAATCTATCATAGTCCAAGACGTGTTGCCGTCAGTGCATTTATAAATCTTACCATATTCGCCTACAGCATATCCAATTTGATCGTTCAAAAAGTATACTCCATAAATTACCTCATCTAAGGCTGCCACTTCATTCCAGTTTTCACCCCCGTCTATTGTTTTATATACTCTTCCATGGATACCCGCTCCTTTTCCGGCTCCGGCCCAGGCGATATCTTGATTGTATATAAAGAATGACTGAATTCTTCTTAATTCGTTAGCGCCGGTAACATTTGTTTTATACCATGTCGCCCCCCCGTCAACGCTTTTGGCAATTTCACCGCCGGACGCGCCGTAAAAGCCAAGATTCACATCATAAAAATCAACGCAAAAAATCGCTCCTGTCGTCGGCAGATTTTCATTACCCGGAAAACTAAAATTATTCCCGGCGTCATCACTATGCGTTAAATCACCGCCAAATGTGCAGCAGGTTATGTTTAGACTATCTGCAACGCCGATCGCCCGGAAAGTTTCCCGCGGCCAGTCAATAAGCGGCGTCCAACTGTCGCCGCCGTCATTACTCTTACGTATCTGATGACCTGTGCCGATTACGATTACATTATTCGCATCCAGAGTAAATACTTTTTTAATTCTATTACCTGTGCCCGTTGATACGGTATCCCAATGAACTCCGCTGTCGGCGGTGCGATAAAATTCTCCATCATCGCCGCCGGCATAGCCGGTATTAGCGTCGGCGAAATCAATAGCGCAGGCATAAGCATTACTCGTGCCATAAAAGGCGGTGGAAAGGCTCCAGTTCTTCCCCTTATCCGTCGAATGATGAACATTGCCATGATAACCTATTATCCAGGCGTGAGAAGTTCCTTTTACAACATCGCAGTCATGCATTGTAGAAATACTTTGCCCGGGTGTAAAGGATGCGAAGCTCCATAGAAATCCGCCGCTGTTTGTCCATAAAGTACTGCTCACATTTTTTTTTATTATGGCGATTCCGTTATTGGCGTCGAAAAATTCAATATCATAGATTATTTGTGTCGTGGGTGTTGTCAATAAAAGCCAATGTAAGCCGCCGTCTGTAGTTTTAATAATAACGCCGCCATCGCCGCAGGCATAACCTATTGAGGCGTCTATAAAATTTATGCCATATAAATTTTCCGTTGTAGATACGTTGCCGCTTGGAGTCCATATCGTCCCGCCGTTTGTGGTGTAAAGAACAGTGCCATCCTCACCGCAAGCCCATCCGGTATTGGCGTCTATAAAATATATATCGTTAATTTCACCCTGGGCGGAAGAAGTATCCCTTTGTACTGTCCAGACTGCGCCCCCGTTACCGGTTGCATAAATAACGCCTTTATCTCCGCCAAGCCACCCGGTATTTTCATCAATAAAAAAACCCTCATCAGCTTCTTCTCCCAGTGTGGCTTGTTTAACATCCTGCCAACTGTTTTGGGCATACATTGATCCTGTTAAAAGTAACAGCGCTAAAATTATTTTCATAACTATTCTCCTAAAATTTGTTATGGTAGTGTCATCCCGACGCCTCGGGATTAATTTGTATCTTTTAATATTTCAATAACTTACTTTAAAAATAACTCCTATCCTCTTAGATTCTTGTCTATCTTTATTATTTATACCTCAGAAAATCTTATTTTCAAAACTTTTTAGTGGTATATTATATTCGAATAATGAACAACAAATGATACCTGCGCATTTTTATTACCCATCCCTGCTTGCATCCCGATATTTCGGGGTAACCCTTCCCTAATTTAATAGGGAAGGGAAAACTACATCTCACTTAATCTTATATGTCTTAATTACTTATACAAAGCACACAGGTTTTAACCCCTTCCCTTTTGTATAAGGGAAGGGGTAGGGGATGGGTAAAAAAATACTCCCATGTTACATTTATCTTACACCCTTCAAGATAACATCTATCTGATAGATCATTTTTACTTTTTTATATAACTTTTGACACTACTTTTGTTATTACAGATATTGTTTGAAGCGGATTAAAATATTAAGTCCTGTTCTTGATTTCCCGGAATTTACAGCGTCAGCTCCTCCGGTTAGTACTCCCAAATTACCGGAAGCGTCTAACTCAAATTTATTAAATCTTAATCCGGCGCCTAAAGTTACATACGAACCGCTAAAATCGCCGAAATGATTCCAAATCTCATCTTCACAATAATCGCGGTATATATATCCGGCCCGAATATCAATATTTGGAGCCGCGTGATATTCTAAACCGCTTCTAATATCAAAATCAGTGATTGCGCCGTTCCTGTTTTTACTTGCAATATAGTCGTTTTGCCGTGGATATCTATGCAGTAAATGGATTTCAAACGCCGCAAGAAGCGGATAATTAATAATGTTTGACGACCCGCCTAATATAATTTTATGTAAGTTGTCAAACGCCCTGTAAAACATTAAGTCTGCAAGCGGTTCTTTTGCCCAGTCATCCGTATATTTAAAATGATATTCAAGGAGCAGTTTTGAATTATATTTAATATTGACATTAACCTGCGTAATTGAATGAAATCCGTAACGCTGCGCCTGATAGTATCCATCGTAATGTCTGATCGTACTTCCGTCATAAAGTTTATGCCACTGATAATAATATGACAAGAAGGTTACATTCTCGAAATTATTATTATTAAAGGCAAACTGAGGGCGAATTTCATATCCCTCATAAACTGCGGTTCGATCTTTTTTACTGGTTTTTTCCCTGTATTCAAATTCCCCGCGGTAGCGTTTTGTCGTTGGCGACTGCCCGTCTTTTTGTTTGACTAATTTTGTTATATTCTGTATCTGATACGGTTTAACAGATAACCCGAAAGTTGATGAGGAATTGAGTCTATATATCAAATCAAAGCTGGCGTTTATTTCACAGCATATAATTTCAGGTTCGGTTTCAATATCTTTTAATCCGCTGTTTATATTATACCGCAAGCTTACTCCCCACCATAAGGAAGGCAGAATTAAATGATTAAATGCGGCAAAAACTTCTGGACCGTGGTAAGTTATATCCCCTTTCGTATAATCAGCTAAGACAAAAGGATCCCCAGAGTATGGGTTTTTCTCTATTGCATTAGTAATGTCATGACGGTAGTCCCAGTTATAACGAATTTCACCGTAAAATATCTGATTATCTCCTAAGTGTTTTTGTCCGGAAAAACAAAAATAATGAAATTGATTTTTTTGGGCGTCCCATTTTCGTTTTAACGAGCCCCAAGTATTGCGGCTGTTAGTGGTATAATACATCCAGTTTAATGAATCATTTGCTTTAAGCCAGGCGGTATTACCGGCGATCTGATATAAATTTATTTGAGCTTCAATATCAGGGACAGCCCAGGTCATTTCACCCATGGCAAGCAATCTTGTATCTCCGGCGTTCAGATTCTGGCTGCAAATTAGAATTATGGAAAAAAGGATAAGGCATATTTTGCTTGATTTTTCTAAATATTTTTTAAGCACTGTTTTAAATCTCTCTAATAATGATCCCGCTCCCGCATGGTTGGGATATTTAAAGCATTCAGCTATCAGCTATCAGCAGTCAGCGTTCAGCTTTTAATAAAATCCGGTAACTTAAATTTCTTCCATGCGGAATCGCTGAAAGCTGATTGCTGAATGCTGACAGCTTTTTATAAAATCAAATTCAATACCCAGGCGTTGGGACATCAAGATTAATAAAATCTACCCTGCTGTTATTTGTATCAAACCCGGGTATACGTCTTTCCACCGATTTCCCGCTGTATTTAGACAGACCTACCCCGGCGTATCCGGCGTCTAAACGGCGTGTAAATTCTTTTGTGCCTTCAGAATTACAGCTATAATCAACGGCGTCTATAACTGTATTAATCGGGATATGAATAAATTGAGTGTACCCGGATTCCGAAAACTCTCCATATTCCCATTCGCTGCCATCGGCTAAAACAATGGCATTCTCAACTAAATTGAGCATAAAATCTATTGTGCGGCTTTCAATAATATTCGTAACATTATTCGCCGGGTTGTCTTCCTCGCCGCAATACGGGTTGTAAAATTCCCATCCGGCGTGTGAAAGGTCAAGGGCGGTTTCAATATATTGAGAATGATCTAAAGCATCCCCTGCGATTAGAACAAATTCACCGGGTTCAACCGGATATTCTCTTCCGGTTAAGGGAGTCCCGGGGAATTGATTGGTATTAAGAACCTGCACAAAGTCATTAGTTTCCAGATCAGGATTTAAAGACTGCCGCGCCCGGGCTACTATTAAACCGTCCAGATATTTGGTTTCATTTGAGGCGTTATAAAGTTCAACAAATTGATCAAAGAAATAAAAGGCCTTATTTATGGGACCCGCGTAGTAAATTTCATTAACTACCAGGTTTGGTAAAACGGTAGAGGTATAAATAGTATCATTGGTTGATATATTCTTTGTAAGCTCAACTGCTTTTAATGCGCCTACATTTACAGTATCCGGCGCCCCTGTGCTGTCTGCTTTTAGAGTGTCAACAAATTCTGAATATAATAAGTAACCAGAGTAGGCAAGATTGTCAATAGTTATACGACCACTGTTATCAGTAACAAGGTAATATTTTTTAGAGTTTCCCATTGATTCAAAATAACTGTTAGATTCTATAGTTACGCTTCTGTTTTTAAAAGGCGCGTATCCTAATGAAGCGTCGACAGGGAAAATGCCCAATGTATCAATTATTACAGCCGAATAAATAAAACTCCCGTCTTTTTCTGTCGGAATATCATGAACGCAGGAAGATATAATAAAGCATAACATAATTAAATAAAGAACTTTATTCATTTTATTTTCCTCATAGTGTCTAAACGTAAAGTACCCAACATTGTCATTTCGATGCGGAGCGAGAAATCTTTTTATTGTAAATATTGAGTTTAAAGATTCCTCACCCCGATTAATCGGGGATTCGGAATGACAGATGGCGCTTTTTCGTTCAGACATTACTTATTGATTAAAAATTACAGAAAAATAATTTTCAATTATCAATTAAAAATATCGTCCAATTTGCTGCTAAAGGCAATTCCCCAAAAAATTTCTGGATTTCTGGATCTATAATATCCTTCACGGTCAACATAATAAGCCCGGTCATTAAAAATATTTTCTATAAAAAGAGAAACTTCAGCACCCTTGAATACTGATTTACTGACTACGACGCTAAAAAGCCACTGATCATTTGGCTTACTTTTATCGGTTGCAAGATATAATTCATTGTATGTTTTATTAAAGCCCATTTTTTCAGAAGTCTGGGCGTCAATAGTATAATATTCGCCGTCTTGATAATAACCAACCGCCGCAGGTTTTGGGTCGCTTATTTTCAGACTTTGCCGCCATAATACTTGCTGTGCTTTGAATGTGAGCCAAATTCCGAGAGGTTTGAAGTCGGAGGCCAAGCG
>JAUXGF010000272.1 GCA_030622395.1 Calditrichaceae bacterium | reverse complement strand
TGCTCACCGAAAAACATATAATATTTTCCATTTATTTTTTGCGAAACAATGACGCCTGCTTTTGTCCAACCCAGATCGGGAAAGAGCGGGCCATGTTTGTTCCAGTTATATAAATCCTTTGAAGACGCCAGACATAAGCGGGCGGTTTTTCCGTCATAAGCGGTGTATGTTAAATAGAATGTGTCCTCTATTTTCACTACCCTGGGATCCTCACAGCCACCAGGTAATTCATAAGGTTCGGATGGTTCTAAGACCGGTTTCTCTTCTCTTTTAAAATGTATGCCGTCTTCGCTCCAGGCCAGACCAATCCTCGATGTTCCGTTCCAGACTCCAATACCGGTGCTGTCTTCAGCCCGGTATAAAAGGGCAATTTTCCCGTCTACTTCAATGGAGCTTGGATTAAACAGGTCTTTCGATTCCCATGCCAAACTCGAGGGAGACAGAATGGGATTTTCAGAAACTCTGTTAATTTCATTAAACGGTAAGCTGTATTTGTTATTTATTTTTTGTGAAGAATTCGAACAACTGAACAGTATAAATAGAGCTAAAATAATCTTTAAATATTTCACAGCATTCTCCTTTTAAAATCCATGAAAGAAATAAGGAATTAACCAAGCAACGGCAATCATAAAAAAGAAATAACCGACCAGCATTGCATAAGTGGGGATCCAGGCTCTTTCCCCTTCTAATAAATTTGTATTCCAAATAACATATTTTTTGATTTTATCTTCTGAAGTCGGTTTATCAAAAAGACTTACAAAAAGGGCGATAGTCACACTGACTAAAAAACCAAAACAATTCCACCACAGCCAAAAAATTTCCTGAAACCATAAATGCAGTACCAGGTTGAAAAACACACCGGCTAAAACCCCAACAAAAACACCGTTGGCCGTCACTCTTTTAAAAGCAACGCCCAAAATAAATGCAGCCAGGATAGGGCCGTAAAATGCCGAACCTACAATACCGATTGATTCGATAACCGTCCCGGATATATTTCCAACATAGAAGGCTAACAGAGTAACGACCACTCCCCAAATAACCGTGCTAATTTTACTAAATCGTAAAGAGGATATTTTAAGCTTTTTATTTTTTAATATCAGGGGTTCAATAAAATCTTTCATTGAAGCTGCGCTTAAAGAGTTAATGGCAGAATCGAGTGAAGACATAGCCGCAGCTAATACGGCAACAAATATTAGCGCCTTAAATCCATGGGGGATAACATTCATAATAAAAACCGGCACCATATAATCTACTTTACCCATTGAATTAACAGTATTTACAAAATCGGCATGCTCAAAAGCATAAGCGCCAATAGTAAGTCCAATAAAGAGATATAAGAGGCTCAAAGGAAAGCGAAAGAATCCGTTGAATATCAATGATTTTCGTGTTTCTGTCAGAGTTGCGGCACTTAATTCCCGTTGAGTTTGGGTTTGGTCGCAGCCGTAATACGACGATAATAAGAAAAACCCCCCGATTATCTGCGGCCAAAAAGAAAACTCAACGCCGTCTCCCAATCCATGATGCTTGAAGTCCAGTATCTGTAATCGATCGCCCATTTTAAAGGCAACAATATCTTTAAAAGAATCGAATCCCCCGACTTCATAAATTGAATAGCCGGCAATTAAAACTGCGCCCATTAACAGGATTGCCATTTGTAATACGTCGCTATAAATAACCGCCTTAATCCCGCCGAGAGTATCATATATCAAAGTTATTCCGCCAATAAGCAAAATAGTAACCCATAAAGGCATTTTAAAAACTGTCGACAATAAAATACCCGCCATATAAAATCCTACGGCAGTAGCCAATCCTCTGCTTAATAGAAATACAGCGGAAATGAGATACTTTACTGAAGAATCAAATCTTTTTTCAAGATATTCATAGACCGAGATCAGTTCGAGTTTTCTGAAAAAGGGGATCAAAAAAACCATGATAAAAATCATGGCGATAGGCACTACAAATTCCCCCTGCAGCAATTTCATGCCGCCGCCTTGTTTCATAGCGACAAAAGCAGGAACGGACATAAATCCGATGGCTGATGTTTGCGTTGCCGCCGTTGAGATACCGATAGCCCACCAGGGCATCTTTCTACTGCCAACATAATAATCCGTCTCGTCTTGCTGCCCTTTACTTAATCTCCAGCTCATAAAAATCAGAGCGGCAAAATAGAGAACAAAAATTATGTAATCCAGGGTGTTTAAACTTCCGATCTGCTCCAATATATTTTATCCTTATTGCTTGAATTGCTCATGTGAACATAGTCAATTTTGAGATAAAAAAAGCAGCAGGATATTTTTATACAATTATTCTGCTGCTAATACTACTATGATTAAATAGTTACACTATTAGATTTTCTTAATAATACATCTGTTTTCAGAACGACTGCTTTTGGTTTCCTAATACCTTTTTCAATCATTCGGATAAGAAGTTCGGCAGATTTTTCTCCCATTTTGTATTCAGGCTGATTAAGTCGAATAAATTTGGTTTCAGCAGATTGAGGAAGAATGTGATTATCATAACAAACTAAAGTAAGGTCGCTGGGAACTTCTCTACTCAATTTGTTGAACGCTAAAATTACACCTTTTGCCAATGTGCTATTCAAAGTAAAAATAGCGGTGAAAGATGTGTTCTTCGATAAAAAGTTTTTTATCATTTCAACGTCACCGGCATCGATTCTTCTCTCATCACATTCAAAGATTAAATCTGATTCAAATGGGATATTATTTTTTCTTAAGGCATCGCTGTAGCCGGTAAGCCTATCTTCAAATGAGGAACAATCCAGACCAGTCAAAACGGCTATTTTTTGATGACCTGATCTGATGAGACTATCAGTCATTTTGTATGAGCTTTCAATATTATCGGAAACAACATAACTACAATCCATGTTGCGTAAGTATTTATCAATTAAAACAAAAGGAATATCCCTATACGCTAATTTTTTTAATATTCGTGAATTTTTTTCTTCATAATTTTCACCGACCACCGGGGAAATAATGATACCATCGATATGTTTCTTTAACAATTGAGAAATATAACCGGCAGCCTTTTCATAACTCTGATCATGATTACCAATAATTAAGCTATAACCCCTGGAATGCAGAAAATCTTCCACGCCACGAACAATCGTCCGTCCAAATTCATTTGTCACATCAGGAACTACCATTCCTATAAGTTTAAGTACAATAGGTTCATCTGCATTCCCCCAGAGACTTTGAGGGCTGACAAATGTGCCCCGTCCTCGTTCCCGAAATACATATCCTTCTTCAACTAATTTGCTAACTGCTTTATTCACCGTTATCAGACTGCATTCACATTTATTAACAATTTCTTTTTCAGCAGGTATTTTTTCGCCTGGTTTCCATTCTCCGGCAACTATCTTATCTTTTAATATTTCTTTTAGCTGATAGTATTTTGGCACAATACTTGAGCTGTCAATACTTTCCATATAATAAAGCTCCATCAAATCGTATTTTAATAAAATATTTGGCCATTTAAATAGTTTATGTTAATATGTGAACATAGTTAATTTTATTGTATATATAAGAATAAAAATTAATTTTGTCAAGTATTTTTTTAATATTTTCTATAAGTGATTTGTTTAAATTGTAATATTAGCTTATTAATTTCAAAACATATTGTCAAATAACAAAAGCGGGTATAAAAAATACCTTGCAATTACCAACCATTTCAATACCGCTGTACTTCAAATTAACTACTATTCCTTTTTTCGCTTTGTAATCTTGGATAAAGTTCCTAAAAGAACGGCTGATTCTCGGAGAGATAAGGGGCTGCGCTTTAACTTCAACAGGAATAATTTCTCCGCTTTCTGTTTGAATAATAAAATCGACCTCTGCTTTAGCTAAGGTTCTCCAGTAAAACAACCTTTCATTTAGCGGAAACTTCCTTTTAAGTTCCATAAAAATAAAATTTTCTAATAAGCTGCCTAAATCAACGCGTTCTTTAGTCCACTGTAAATTTCCCATTATTACGTTTCGCATCCCTATATCCTGAAAGTATACTTTAGACATTTTACTAATTTCTTTACGCTTATTCCGAAAATAAGGATTGCACTGGGAAATAATAAATGTATTCTCTAAAAGAAATAAATACTTTTTAATAGTAGCTAAATTTAATTGCAGGGTATTACTTAATTCGCTGTAATTAACCATGTTTCCTATCTGCGCAGCTAATAGTTTTAGCAAATTATTAAATCCTATTATATCTACAATTTGTCCTATATCTTTGATATCTTTACGGACATAACTGCTATAGATTTCATTAATCAGCGCTGTTTTTAGCTTTTGATCAGATTCCTGTATCGGCTTTGGATATCCTCCAAAGATAATATATTCATGTACTAGCGAAGCAAATTCAGGCGTGACTGATTCTATTTGAAAATCAAAATCATTGGATATTATATTTTCGATGTTTCCAATTCTTTGTTTGATTTTCCATAACCGCTCATTTTTCAATTTCAAGAATTCGTTAAAGCTAAAGGTATTCAATTCAAAAAAAATCTTGCGACCGGTTAATGAATCTCTAAACTTTTGTTTAATCTCCATTGTCGACGAACCGGTAACAATTAATTTTAAACCAGGATAATGGTCATGTAATATTTTTAAAAAATTGGAAGGATTTTTTAAATATTGAATTTCATCGATTGCCACATACAGACGTTTATCTGTTGAATATCCCTGAAGCTTTAAGTAGTTTACAAAATCATGCGGGCCGGAATTGCAGATCTCCAGAAAATGCAAATCTTCCAAATCAAAATAAACCTTATCAGGAGTTTTTAACTCATCTAAAATCATTTTCAGAAGAGTTGTTTTGCCTGCTTGTCGGGATCCGGTAATTACTATAATTTCCGGGCGATTTATCCATGACAATACTTCA
>JAUXGF010000403.1 GCA_030622395.1 Calditrichaceae bacterium | reverse complement strand
AGGATATTTTAACGATCCCGAATCGTCGGGATATTGTTATTATTGACGTTATATCCCGATTCTCGGGACACTCCGTTCGCGCCAAAGGCGTCCCCGTGGGAAAATGATATTTTGGGTATTCTGCAACAGCCTGCTATTCGGGACTAAACAATTTAGTGTCAGCAGGGAATGCCAAACTACTTCAATATCTCATCGCCGGTAAAACTTCTGTAGAGAGTTAATTGATCTAAAATGTCGTTATAGTTATCTGTTTTGTCTACGATAATTTCCGCTAAAATTGCGCCCAGCCCCGGTCCGATCATAAATCCCTGACCGCACATCCCAACCGCCAGAATCAGATTTTCAATTTCTTTTGTGTATCCTACAATTGGGAAACCGTCGGGCGTCATCGGGTAAAGTCCCCGCCATGTTCTGCGCACTCTTAAATTTCTAAGGCGCGGGTAAAGTCCGACCATCCTTTTTACAACAAGGGGAAGAAATTCCGATGTGTTGTCAATATCCATGCCGGGAATTTTAGGCTGCGGCGTAATACAAAACACAACCTGTCCTTCTACATTCTGATAAAAATAATAATTAGCGGATTGGTCGTCCGGGCGGATATCTACAATCATTGGTTCAAAAAAACGCTGAACAGGTTCAGTGATTCCCGCTTCATGAGAATCGGGATAAACCGGAATTTCCAAACCCGCCATCTTGCCCGTATCTGCGGCGTTTGCCCCGGATGCATTAATGATTATACCGGCGGAATAACTGTCTTTATTTGTTATTATCCGCTCAATCCGGCCGCTGTTTAATTTCATTGAAACGACTTCTTCATTAAAATGAAATTCAGCGCCGGATTCTTTAGCAAGCATAAGGAAAGCTTCAATCAACTTTAAAGGACTGGCGGAACCGTCTTCAGACGAAAAAGTGCCTCCCCGTAAATTGCGGCGGTTTATTCCCGGTGCAATATGTTCAATCTCATCAGGGGAAATCCAATCAATATTAAGATTAAATTTTTTCTGCGTTTTCAATAGAGTTTTTAAAGCCGTTTCATGCTCTTCATTATAAACCGGATAAAGATAGCCTCCCGCAATCCAATCCACATCCATGCCAAAGTTTGAGTTCATATTTTTAACAACATCAATCGTTTTTTGGCAAATTTTTATTTTTGCGGGATCGGAATGAGTGGCGCGGATTCCGCCGATTGCCGCACGGTTTTGCCCCCTGCCGGCAGAAGGCATTTTATCAAAAACAACAGTCTTTAATCCTTTTTGCGCTAAATACCAACTCAATGGAACGCCAACGCTGCCAGCGCCGATTATTGCCGCATCATAAGATTTCATATTACTCACTGTCTCCTTCGTTAATTAAAGCATACATCGGCGCCTCAACGCTGAGAGGTCTTTTCGTCCCCTGAATTAACTCATCCGGGTTTACTCCCGCCATTTTAAAAACTCTCGGCAAAAGAATCGAACAGGTCTTCCCGCCGCATGCGCCCATTCCGACTCGTATCTGTTTAAGCTGATTGACGTCTTTAACGTCATGTTTTTTTATATAATCAACTATTTCTTTTACGGTAACCATTTCACATTGACAAACAACGCCGTTATCCGGCAGGTAATCAAACGAAGGCTGCGGCAGGGGCTTTGTAACGGATTCGTCCTGCACGCGTATTCCGGCGGCTTTTGCGCCATTTTTCAAAGAGGCTCTTACAGTTATTAGATGAGTTTTATGTTTTTTATGTAAACGTATTTTTATTACCTCGCCATCCTCAAGAAAAGCGCCTTCCTGATCTATTAAAGGAATTTTATCGCCTACTTTAAAATTGGGAATATATTCATGAGGGAGCACAACCTCAGCCAGGTTTTCATCAATCTTTTTGGCTAAAGTTACCGCCAGCCCCGGACAGACCGCCACACATAATTGACATCCCGTGCACTCTCCGTCAAATATAGGTATATCCATTATATTGCCTTGATTCTTTTCCAATCTAATAGCATTAGAAGGGCAAACAGATGTACAAGGATCGCAGGGTATTTCTTCGGTACAATGAAATACCGGCTGAAATTTTTCATTAAGCGTTACTTTTTTCTTATCATAAATTTTACCGGGTTTGCTCTTTAGTATATCAGCCTTTTCAAAATAACTTTTATCTATGCTTACATCTTGCCCAAGCATTTTAGCCATTTCCAAACCGGCGATCCTGCCGCCGAACATAGCTGAAGAGGCTTCGGCAATCTCCTTTGCATCGCCTGCTTTTACAATCTTGAAACCGAATTGATTTGCAGTTTCGTAAAACTCGTCCACAGGGGTTAGACCCACGGCTAATAAAAGCGTATCAACTTCAAATGTTTTGGCGGTTTTGAGAATGGGCTGATAATTCTTATCAACTTTAGCTATTGTTATTTTTTCGACTTTCCCATCCCCATCGGCTGAAAGAACCGTATGATTTAAATAAATAGGCACGCCCATTCTCATAATTTTATCGGAATGTACTTTATAACCGGAAGCTTTATCTAAAATATCACAGATACCCACCGCCTGAATTCCCGCCTGCAAAGCATGATAAGCGGCAATAAGTCCCACGTTTCCGCTACCGACAATAAAAACTCTTTTTGAAGATTTAATAAGATCGCGGTTAACCAAAGTCTGAAAGGCTCCGGCGCCATAAACTCCGGGCAGATTGTTGCCTGGGAATATCAAAGAATTTTCTCTGGCTCCGGCGGAAATAACCAATCCTTCAAAATCAATTATAATATAATTTTTATTATCAACAAAAATTCCGGCTTTCTTATCTTTATAAACAGCGACAACCGAAGTATTGGTAAAGATTTTAACATTGGAATAGGTACGCAGCTCTTCTTCTAGTTTATGAGCGATATCTATTCCCCTTGTGCCGGCATAGCAGTCTTCTATCGAACCAAAAAATTTATGAGTTTGCAGAAGAAGTTTGCCGCCTAATTTTTCTTTATCATCAACCAAAATAATTGAAAATCCTAATTTAGCCAATTCAATTGCCGCAGTGAGACCGGAAGGTCCGCCGCCTGTTACCAAAACATCGCATTTCATTTCTTTCTTTTTATAAGGACCAAGCGGTCTGTCGTCTTCAGGAAGTATGGGTTGATGTTTCATTGTGCGGATATTCATGCCCGCTTTTAACGAAGTAACGCAGGATTTTAAAGGGAAGCCGTTGATAATAAGCGTACAGTGCGAGCACTGCCCGTTGGCGCAATAAATTCCCTGAGGGGCGTCGCCTTTTTTATGAATTGCAAATACATTTATTCCATTCGCAATTAGGGCGGAAGATATAATTTCTCCTTCATAGCCGAATAGTTCTTTATCGTTAAAAAAGAATTTTACTTTTTTTCTGTTTTCAGGAATTGGTAAAATAGGATGATTTATTATTCGTTCCATAATATCCTTTCAACAAGAATTTTAAGATT
>JAUXGF010000295.1 GCA_030622395.1 Calditrichaceae bacterium | reverse complement strand
GTAAATGATTGCCACAAAGGCACCAAGACACGAAGAAACAATAAAATAGAAGATGATTGAATTTCAAACTCAGCTTTATGCTATTGATTTACAAAATTATTGAATTGTAACTATAATTACGGTAAAATTATCTATTCTAATTCAATTTTTTTAATACTTTGTGCCTTTGTGTCTTCGTGGCGAAAGAAAGGTTAGGGAGTTATTATGACAACGATATTATTAATAATAGCTACTTTTTCAGGTTACATTTTAATGTACAAACTTTACGGAAAATATATCGGAAATAAAATCTTCAATATTTCCAGTCAGGCAAAAACGCCCTCTGTCGAGCTGCAGGACGGGGTTGATTACGTGCCCACAAAAAAAGAGATTATCTTTGGACATCATTTTACTTCCATTGCCGGAACAGGTCCCATTGTCGGCCCGGCTATTGCAATTATCTGGGGCTGGCTGCCGGCTCTTTTATGGATTTTTTTGGGATCGGTGCTTATGGGCGCGGTGCATGATTTTGGCGCTCTTATTATTTCTATGCGCAATGAGGGTAAGTCGATTTCCGAGTTTACTTCTAAATACGTAAACAGCCGGACAAGATTTTTATTTTTCCTGATTGTATTTTTGGTGCTTTGGATTGTCATTGCTGTATTCGGTTTAGTTATTGCCATCATTTTCAGTATGTTCCCTGAATCGGTTTTAGCTGTTTGGCTGCAAATACCGATAGCTGTTTACTTGGGTTATTTAATTTATAATAAAGGAAAGAATGTTCTTTTTTGGTCAATTTTATCTGTTATTGCTTTGTATTTAACAATGGCTGCCGGCAACTTTTTGCCGATTGAGATGCCTGCGGTTCTCGGTATCCCGCCGACCGGCGTCTGGACTATAATCTTGTTAATCTATGCATATTTTGCTTCGGTCCTGCCGGTTACAACATTATTACAGCCGCGTGATTTTATTAACGCATATCAGTTATTAATCGCAATGATTCTTTTAACGCTCGGCGCGTTATTAGCCGGTTTTAGCGGGCATTTGGAAATAGTTGCGCCGGCGGTTCAATTAACTCCTGCTGATGCGCCTCCAATGTGGCCCTTCCTTTTTATAACTATTGCCTGCGGAGCTATATCCGGTTTTCATTCTTTAGTCGCTTCCGGAACGTCTGCTAAACAAGTTCGAAATGAAAAAGATTCGCTGTTTGTCGGTTATGGTTCGATGCTTATAGAAGGGTGTCTGGCGGTCCTTGTAATAATTGCCGTAGCTGCGGGAATTGGAATGGGATACACGGCAAAGGATGGCGGGACACTTTTTGGAGTAAGCGCCTGGACAACCCATTACGCCTCATGGACAGCCGCCGCCGGACTGGGCTCAAAGATCAGCGCATTTGTTGTCGGTGCGGCTAATATGATTTCTACTATCGGCGTCCCTCACAGCATCGCCATCGTTATTATGGGCGTATTTGTGGCTTCGTTTGCCGGGACTACTTTAGATACGGCAACGCGTATCCAGCGTTATGTAGTAAGCGAAATCGCCTCCGATTTAAAAATCAACATATTTGGAAATCGTTATATATCGACTGCTTTTGGCGTAGTTACAGCCGCTGTATTAGCCTTTGCCACAGGCGCGGACGGGAAAGGCGCCTTAACCTTGTGGCCCTTGTTCGGAGCGGTTAATCAAACGCTGGCGGCGCTGGCTTTGATTGTAATAACTCTTTATTTAAAAACTAAAGGCGGATTTAAATGGTTGGTTTCCGGAATTCCAGCGCTGTTTATGGCTGTGATGACCTTATGGGCAAGCATAATGAATCAGGCTGATTTTTGTTCCAATCAAAAATATTTTCTTTTAATCATTAATGGAATTATAATTATTATTGTAGTATGGATTGTTGTTGAAGGACTTGTTAAGTTTTTTAGACCGGGCAATTCTGAAAAAGAGATACAGCCGGAATAAATGTAAAAATACAGCAAGTAAAGTGATTAGTGAAAACAATACCAATTACCGATTACTGATTACCGGATTAAAGGTAGTGTCATCCCGAAAAATCGGGATATGAAAAAATGAAAAATGATCTATAATGAATATAGCAATATAATAGTTCTATGAAGCCTTTTTTTACCCATCCCCCGGTCCCGAACGGTCGGGATGAAAGAATCTGTATATCTTGTATTACTAATAAGAATATAGATTAGAGTTAGAAGCAGCATTCCCTTCCCTATTGAATTAGGGAAGGGCTACCCCGAAATATCGGGGTGCAAGCAGGGATGGGTAATAAAAATGCGCAGATATCATTTATTGTTCATTGTTCGAATATAATATACCACTAAAAGGTTTTGAAAATAAGGTTTTCTGAGGCATAAACAACAAAGATAGACAAAAATCTAAGAGGATAGAAGTTATATTTAAAGTAAGTTATTGAAATATTAAAAGATACAAATTAAATAATTGATATTTTTTGACACTACCCCTTGTACTGAGAGGATAAATTATGAATACATATTTTATGATTGCAGCGCTGTCGGCGTTTATTATCGGTTTAGCCCACTCCATACTCGGAGAGCGCTATATTCTTATCCGGCTGTTTAAGCATGAGCTTCCACGTCTTTTCGGCAGCGATCTCTTTACTAAACGAACGCTTCGATTTGCCTGGCATTTGACCACTGTCGCTTGGTGGGGCATGGCGGTAATCCTTGTTGTTTTAGCATTGCGCAAAGTTGATAATACTTCAGTTATTGTTGTTAACATTATTGCAATAACATTTTTAGTAAGCGCCGTTGTGTCGCTATTCGGTTCGCGGGGACGTCATTTTTCGTGGATTGTATTTATCCTTATTGCTGCGGCTGCGTGGCTGGGCCTATAATCTAACTTAAAGCATTTAGGCGTTATAAAATATTCTCCCGGCATTGAGGAATATGCGCTTTTAACAGCCTTTAATGAAATCCAATGTAAATTTAAAGAAAAAGATTATATTATTTTTGATATGCCGCCTACGGCATTAGCCCTTAAATTTTTTAACCTGCCTGATTTATCGCTGCTTTGGCTGGAAAAGTTACTGCATTTGCGCACGGAATTAGTTAAGAAAAGAGAGATAATTACAAAAATCAAATTTGGTAAAAAAGAAATTGAAACGGATAAAGTTTTAGTCAACCTCTCAAAGCAAACTGAAAATTATAAAAAAATAAAAAATATATTTAATGATAGAAACAATACGTTGATCAATGTAGTAATGAACCCCGATAAATTATCCTTATCGGAAACAAGACTTATTATAAATAGATTAACAGAACTAAATCTTTCAGTTTACAGAATAGTAATCAATAAATATAAAAAAGATTTTTATATCAATAATATCAAAAAGCAATTTTCAAATTACAAAATAAAACTTCTGCCCTTAGAAAATACTCCACTAATAGGCGTTGAGCCATTGAAAAACTATTTAAATAAAAATAAACCCTCTCTATTTTAAAATGCAGCCATTTAATCGGTAATGAATTAATAATCCGCTTTGTAATATTTTTCATTTAAAAATTCATTTGCGTTAAGGTTTTAGCGGAAAAGCCGAATATGGTAATAAGTGCAAATGTATGCTAACATTAGAATATTTAATTCTTTGGTTTAATTTAAGACTATTTACGGAACAACGGCGTTTAATAATTTAAGTTTTTCAGCTATGTCAATAAATAAAATCTATCAAATCAGTATAAAATTATCATCCTGTTTTATTTTAGCCGTCTTTTATTTTTTCTTTTATAATGAAAGCGCCGCTCAAACATTAAGCATCCGCAATTATAACGCCGAACACGGCTTAGCTCAGTCACAGGTGTTTGATATTATCCAGGATAATGACGGTTATATATGGTTTGCCACTTCCGACGGCTTATCCAGGTTTGATGGAAAGACATTCAAAAATTATAATGTAAACGACGGCTTAGCCGGGAATTACGTTTATTGCGCCTGCCTTGATAAAGATATGAATATCTGGTTTGGTCACTTATATGGAAAAATCACCATTTTGAATTGGCAGACCAAAAAGTTTGAAACGATGTCTTTATCAAATGATGATTCGGATTTAGCATACTGTACAATCCGAAAGATTTTTATGGATAAAAAGAGCAATTTGTGGTTTACCACAGACGGTCGGGGCGTTTTTAGATATGATGGAGAAAAATTTACTAGTTTATCTTTTAAAGATGGTATGTTAAGTAACACGGTAATTGATATTTGCCAGACTTCTGACGGCGCTTTATGGTTTGCAACTAATAAAGGAATATCTATTTATGATTATAATCAAAAGACCGGTCAGTATCGATTCGATTCATTAACGGTTAATAATGGTCTGCCAACCAACAAGGTAGCTTCTATGTTAGCAGACAGACAGGGCAGCATTTGGATTGGCACAAAAGATAAAGGAGTTATTAAATATAGACTGGAAGCAAGTGATAGTAAAGGCGAAATGACCATATATGGAATAGAAGACGGGCTCAGCGGTTTATATATTTATGATTTATATCAAGATAGAGGGGGGCATATTTGGCTGAGCAATTATCACGGCGGCGTGTCAAAATTTATTCCGCCTGCCCAACAGGGAGAGAAAGGGTATTTTTATACAATACCT
>JAUXGF010000396.1 GCA_030622395.1 Calditrichaceae bacterium | reverse complement strand
GTATCCCCGCAAGGGCAGGATTTCCGCTCCGCTCCAACCAGCATCCAGCAACCAGAATCCAGTATCGTTTTTTTTAGTACGTCCTAATTGCCTTAGCCGGCTGCAAGTGTATCGCTTTCCATGCCGGAAGAATTGCCGCAATATTCGCCGATACAATAATCATAATAGTCAAAATGATATACATGGCAAAGGGCAGAAAAGGATAAAGCACAGCGCTGGAGCCAAAACTTTCAAAACCTTCGGCAAATGCGGATAAATCTAATCCGGAAAAGGAAAAGTAGTAAATCGTTAATCCGCCGATCAGTATACCGGCAATACCTCCGGTAATGGAAAGGAAAATAGTCTCTAAAAGGATCATAGTAAAAACCCGTCCTTTTTTCATTCCCACGGCGATAAGCACGCCCAGCTCACGGGTACGGTCAACCACCGACATTAACATGGTATTGGTGATTCCGAAGAGCAGGGCAAAAAGGATAATCGCCACAAACAGATATGTAAAACTCTGCATGGTAAACGATAAAAAGGCGACTTCCGGGGCGATCTCCTGCCAGGTCTGCACAGATAAAGATTCAAATTTTGCTTTGATTGTTTCATAGACCGCGGGCATTATTTCTGCTGATTCTGCGCGGACGGCTATTTCATGAATAAGCGGCTTTGTGTCTAAAACGCGGAATAAATCTTTTTGGTTAACGAACACATTCATTCCGTCAAATTGGGTCGACTCGGTTTTAAAGATTCCCACGACCCGGCAGGCGGTGTAAACAATCGATCCGTCCAGTCCCTGAAAACTAAGCACAATTTTTTTACGCAGCTTTAGATTCAACCGCTTAGCCAGTTTCTTGCCTATCACAATCTGGTTTTTATGTTTAGAATCAAAATAGCTGCCGTCAATAATTTTTTCATAAATGTTAGTTGCCATTTTTGCATCATCAGGATTTATGCCTACAATTTTCACTCCAAAAGTTGAAGCAGGTGAGGACGCCATACCAATGATCAATGTCCTCCCTGAAACCGCTTTCACTCCTTTTACAGCGCGTATTTGTTTGATTATCTTCGGACCATTGGGAATGAAATTGATAATTTCTTTATCTTTTGAATATCCCTTTTTATGGATTTGAATATGCGACAGGTCCTGGTCGATAGCAGTATTGACCATCGACTCGCCCATCCCCATCATTAGAGCGCCCGACATTAATCCGCCCCAAAGCCCAAAAGTGATAGCGGCGAGAATTATCAGGCTGCGCTTTTTATTTCTCCAAATATTTTTCCAGGCAAGTGATAATAACATTTTAACGCTCCTTTCTTAACCGCGTAACACATTTACAGGTTCTAATTTCCGGATAAATAAGAACGGATATACAATAGTCGCTAAAGCAATAATAAAAACAACCATCGCTTGATTAGTAAAAACAACAGGGTCGGCGCTGAATGTAAAAACAGCTTCGATTCCCAGGGACTCAAAAGTCTTTGCCGCATCGCCGGTTATGGGAATCGGGTTATGATACAAATAAGATACAAGCGGAAGGCTGCCGATAATTCCGGTAATTACTCCTAAAAATGAAATAAAGATAGTTTCAAGCGCAGCTACAAAAATTAGTTTCCATTTTTTCATGCCCACTGAAATCAGGATGCCGAATTCCTTAGCCCGTTCGGAGACCATCATCATCACCGTGCCGAATATGCCGAATCCGATAATAATATAAAGTATTGCAAGCATAATAATGCCGCTTGCGTTATCTATCTGAATGGATTGCACAAGATCAGGCATCATTTTATCCCAGGTCATAATTGCAAATTTTTGACCAACCACGGCGCGTACCGCTGATAAAACAACGTCCAAATGTTTGATATTGTCGATCATGATAGATAATGAAGTTATCCGGTCATAAGATGAAAAAACATTTTGCGCATTACCTAAAGTCATATAAACCAGTCTGTTATTCATTTCCTCAAAAGGAAGTTTTACCAGACCGGCGACCGGCAGACGAGCAGCAGCAATTTGACCGTGGTAACCCTGACCATAGAGAATAATACTGTCCCCCACGCTTATTTTTAACATTTGCGCTAAACCCTCAGCCACGAGGAGTCCCTCGGAATTGCCGATCAGATATGCGCCGTTTATTAGTTTATTCTTTAGCCCGGTCATGTTGTCTTCCGATTGCGGATCAATGCCGATGACCTGCGCCACTTTAGTTGAAGTTTTATGAGAGACTAAAGCAAAGGCTTCTAAGCGCGGGTTAACAGATGTTAGATTGGGAATATTGGAAATTTCATTTTGTTGTTTTTTAGCGATAATGATACTTTTGTCTAAAGAGCGGTTATCCCAGTATCCCTCGCCCTGCACCTGTAAATATCCGGTATAGAGCTTTGCCGACGAGTGGATCATATAACCGTACGATCCGACCTGCGCAGAACGCATTAACGAGGCAAAAAATACGGCAAAAAACACCGACGCCGCAACGATAATCGTGCGCCTCTTATTCCGCCAGATATTCCGCCAGCTTAATGATAAGTACATATCGTTTGTCCTTTCTATCTTACGCGTTTCATGTTTTGCTGCGAAAAAAATGATCGGTTAATATTTGGATTAAATTTTATTGAATGATAATCCATGACAGTCTTTTGACCCGGCTTGTCAAGCGGAATCATTTCCCAATGAGTAGGAATTGTTCTCCCGCCCATTTTTTGAATATTTTTCCCGGTCATAGATTTTACCAAATAATCGTCTTCATCGTAATAATCGGCTTTTAACTGAAGATAACCGGACTTTGTAATCCACATAATAATTTTTCCCCAAACCACGCCGGCTTCCGGTTTTGGTTTTAGATTAATCTTGTAACAATTATATCCGTCTATTTCTTCTTCGCCGATAATGCTGTGCTCGTAATCTTCAATAATTGATGATTCACGCACCAGATCGTCGTTGGTAAAATCCGAACCCATCCACGGTTGAAGCATCATGGAGGGGGGTATTTTAATAACTCTTTGCACGGTGGGTATCCAGTTCCAGACTTCTTTATCACGCTTTAAAGTTACCGTTCCTTTATCTTTTGCCGGTTTGGTGATCAATACTAAAGCATAGTTGGGTTCTAACGACCACATTTTCATAGTGATTTTACGCTGCCAATCCGGTTTTATTACAGTCATTGAAACTACGCTTATGCTGCTTTTTGCGCGCATGAGTTCATTTGACTTTTCAACAATCTCTTTAGCCGACCGGCAAAAGCCTGAGTTAATGAATAATATGATATTGAAAAAGAACAGAAGGTGAATTGCTTTTATCATTTTTAGTCTCCTTATTTTATAGTGGTATATTATATCCGAATAATGAACAATAAATGATACCTGCACATTTTTATTACCCATCCCCCGGCCCCTTCCCTTATTCAAAAGGAAAGGGGTGAAAGAATCTGTATAAGTTGTATTATTCATAAGTATGTAAATATCAGTATTCCCTTCCCTATTGAATTAGGGAAGGGTTACCCCGAAGTATCGGGATGC
>JAUXGF010000149.1 GCA_030622395.1 Calditrichaceae bacterium | reverse complement strand
GTCTAAACGAAAACACTTTTTCTTGTCATTTCCATCCCGATAAATCAGGATCAATAACCCAAAAATAAAAAACCATCAGTTTTTATAATTTGTCCCGATTTTCGAGATGAACATTGTGATCTATTTGAAATTTATGATTTGTTATTTGTATTTTTTAATACCAACATTAATTTACCCCGCTAAATAATATGTTTGCGCATTTTCCAATCACATTAGTTTTTTATTTAACAGGGTGAATTTGCAAAACTATGTTCGTTAATACTTGATTCTTTCTATAATTTAGGGTAGCTTTAAACATTATTTTAATTATAGTTATCATGTAAACCATGCCTATATCTATTTCATTGAAAAAATGAGGAGTTATTATGGACAAGAAGGAATTTAAACCCTTTGTTCCGGCTGATTCAGATCTAAAAGAATTAAGCGTAAAAGCTATTGTTCTTGGCGTGTTAATGGCTGTAGTCCTTGGCGCGGCAAACGCATATTTAGGTATGAAAGCGGGATTAACTGTTGCCGCTACATTTCCAGCCGCTGTTGTGGCTATGGCGGCCCTGCGCTTATTAAAAGGAACTATTCTTGAAGAAAACATCGCCAGAACAACCGCCTCTGTTGGCGAGGCATTAATAGCGGGAGCTATCTTTACTATCCCCGCCTTCGTTATCAGCGGAGTTTGGGAAGAATTACGATATTTTGAAAGCACGGCGATTATGTTAATTGGCGGTACTCTCGGTGTCCTTTTTGTAACTATTCTTAGACGCAGCATGGTGGAAGAAACCGACCTTCCCTTTCCCGAAAGCGTAGCGGCTTCCGAAATTGTAAAAGCGGGTCAGGGCGGGCAAACAGGCGCAAGTTATGTTTTTATAAGTATGGGACTGGCTGCTTTGTGGGAATTGATTAAAAATTCAAACGGTATTCATTTAGTAGCTGACCATACCCGCGGTTATCTCGCGTTAGCAAAATCAAAAATTACAATGTTGGGAAGTAATTTCGATTATGGCGGGGGCTTTATATTTGAATCGCCTGCCGTTTCCCCTGCCCTAACCGGTGTGGGATTTATCGTAGGGCTGCGTGTTGCAGCAGTTTTATTTTCCGGCGCGCTTATTGGCTGGGTTGTATTAGTTCCCCTGGGAATATTTTTAAATCCGTCTTTAGCCGGTTTAGTCTCAGAATCACATACCTGGATGGATGTTGCCGATGAGGTCTGGTTTAAACAAATACGTCCTTTTGCCGTGGGCACTATGATTGTTGCGGCTTTTTATACACTCTATAAATTAAAAGATTCATTATTCGCAGGCATCACAAAAGCAATTAAAGACTTACGCGCTAAAAAAGAACATAAAGGTGAAGTCAGCCGCTTGGAAATTGATCTTGATTTCAAAAAAGTCGGCATTACAATAATTATTATCGCTATTCCTTTATATTTCTTATATAACTACTTTGCCCAATCAATTGGCGGGGCTCTGTTATTAACTGTGGTAATGGTTATTTTAGGATTTTTATTTGCCGCTGTCGCCGGTTATTTAGTCGGTTTAGTTGGCAGTTCCAATAACCCGATTAGCGGACTTACCTTAAGTTCTCTGCTGATTGCCGCAATAATTTTAGTAATTATCGGCGTTACGGGCGATCATGGTGTGATGGCTGTTTTAGGCGTTGCCGGCGTTATCTGCACTTCAGCGGGAATTGCCGGCGATATGACGCAGGATTTAAAAGTCGGACAAATTCTCGGCGGGACGCCATGGAAAATGGAAGTTGGCGAAATTATCGGCGTAATTATAGCCGCACTTGTATTAGTTTTCCCTATGATCGCTATGGATCAGGTTTATCATATCGGAAGCGCTGACCTGCCTGCGCCGCAAGCCGGTTTAATGGCATTGATGGCAAAAGGAATTGTGGGCGGCGAAATGGCCTGGCCAATAGTAATAGCCGGTATGTTCTTTGCCGTTGGTTTAATAATGATTAATTCGCCTTCACCGATGCTTATTGCTGTCGGTATGTATTTGCCATTCTATTCAACCTCCGCTATGTTTGTCGGCGGAATTATTCGCTGGATTTTAGATACTGCTCAAAAGAAAAGAAATACACCGGACGAAGAAAAAATGAAAGCTGAAAATAAAGGCGTATTAATTTCCTCAGGATTAATTGCCGGCGAAGCGCTTATGGCTGTCATATTGGCTTTTATCGTATTAGGTGAAAGACTATCCGGTACAGAATTATTAATAAACGGCGAACCTGTAAGCATTATGAAAAACTTTGCAGTAAACACATTAGGGGTTCAATCTCCCAGCGCTATTGCCGGTCTGTTAGTTTTTATCGGATTGGTTTATCTGTTGGTTAAAGTGCCCTTAAAAAAGACAGAAAAATAATATCCATATTTATGGGAATATTGTAACATATTTTGACCCACCACCTAACCCCTAATTGCAATTCCCCTCTTGGGATGGGTTAGGGGTGGGTTTTTGTTATTTTAAAATATACATCTAACTAAGGTATTACAAACCTTAGCCTTTTTTACTTTATCATTTTTATGAAAATTAAAACTACAAAAAATTTACTTGACTGTTATCCAACCCGTTTATTAGAGTGGAATGTTAATGAAGAAACAGGATTGATTGTTGTTATCTGTCCTAAATACCGCTCGGCTTTAACTCAAAATCTTTTTAACCCATTTCTCAAGAATAAAAGCTTTCCTGTTAATCTTGATAAATTAGGCACGGTTATCTGGGAAAATTGTGATGGGAAAAACACAGTCGGCAGGTTGGGTGAAATATTAGCCAAAAAATTCGGAAAAGAAATTGAGCCTATTTATCAAAGATTAGGCAAATTTATTATGCATCTAAAACGCAATAAATTTATTGATTTAAAATGCCTCAATGAAGGATGAATTTTTTTTGCCTCTAAGGCACCGTGCAGGCAGGCAAAGACTCGAAGTTTTAAAAATTATATTTTCTTTGTGACTTCGTGCCTTGGTGGCTATTCCTGATGCATCGGGACAAATATCCTTGGCTGGTATTAAAACATTCTTTTCCGTTTTAATAAATATTCAGTTAAGGCTACATTAAACGGTGTGTTTGTGTATAACTGCTGATAACCGATTCTATTATTACTAAAGTTGTGTTTATAATAATCTAAAAATTGATTAAACCTTTCCTGGTAAGATTCCCGAATGTACCAAGGCTGTGTTTTTATTTTTTCACTGCTTTCAATATCTTCAAAAACGACGTCTCCGGAAAAATTAAAATCCTTTTCCTGTTCATCAATGACATGAAAAACCAGCGCCTCATGCTGATCATAACGAAAATGCTTTAAACCCGCTAAAACATCTTCGGGATTATCAAGCAAATCAGATATTATAATAACCAGTCCCCTGCGCTTAAGCTGTTCAGCAACCTGGTGAAGCACCGGACTAATCATTGTATCTTTTCCATATTCAACGCTGTCGATAGCGCTTAAAATGGGATTCAAATACGAAAAAACAGATTTAGGCGGTAAGATTTTTCTAATTCGGTCATCAAATAAAACAAGCCCGGTGGCGTCACGCTGCTGAATCATTAAAAATGATAATGCCGCGGCTAAACAGGCTGCATATTTTGCTTTGCTAACCCTGCCGCTGCCATACTCCATTGATTTGGAAATATCCAACAAAATATGGCATCGTAGATTTGTTTCTTCCTCATACTGCTTAATATAATAGCGGTCCGTTCTGCCGTAAACTTTCCAATCAATAAAGCGTAGACTGTCCCCTGCCATATAGGGACGGTGTTGAGAAAATTCAACGCTAAAGCCGTGAAAAGGACTTTTATGCAAACCGGTTAAATAGCCCTCAACTACTAATCTGGCAATTAATTCCAAATTAGATAATGTAGAAACAACCTCCGGCTGTAAATATTTAATAAATTTATTATCTTTCATAACTTAATATAAATCAGGAAATTATCTTAAAAAAGGATTATTAACTAATTAAACGGTTAAATGGTTTAATGGTTATCAGGTTCTATGAATAACGCAGACATTCCCCGCCATACTGCTTCGCCGCGCACAATTCCTCGCCAATTCAATAATTAAATTCTTCTCCCGCAAGGGACTCCCTCGGAGCGTCGCTCCACCACTCCATCCCGAACATTCGCATAAACGTCAACTTAACAAATATGTCTATGTTGATAACCTTGTCCCGTAGGGACATTTGATAATAGCCCAGAGATTTATCTCTGGGAATTATATACATTTTAAATATAAGTCCCGTAGGGACGATTGATACACAGCAAATTAGATAATATTTATGTTTCAACCGTCCCTTCGGGACTAATTTAACTATTAGATCTTTTCCCCACCAATAAATTGGTGGGCTATTTTCTATCGTCCCTAACGGGACAATATTCCAGAAATATTTTTAAATAACTTATATACCAAACAATTTGTTCGCTCCTTAAGTTGACAGCTATGCGAACATTCGGGAGTCTTTCACCACTCCTTCACTCCGCGTCTTCCATTCTTTAAAGACCTCAAAGGTTTGGGAAAACCTTTGAGGTCTCTTACATCACTCCATTACTCCAATTCTTACCGCTCTAATTCAAATTGTTTGCAGGAATATGTTAAACTAATATTTATATCATGCAGTTTACACCGGTAGTAGTAAAAATCATCACTTTCGCCGGATGGTGCGGCTTTAATAAAAGTCTGTCTGTATTTACAATGTTGACAGTTTTTTATTTTAGTAACATTTTCTATTCTTCGCCGAAGTATATCAGAATTCCTGTATATAATTCCTATATTACCTATTAATTTTTTTAATTGTATAACTAAACTGCGAATCTTTAACAAAGAAAATATCTGAACAATCAGCAGAATGATGAAGGCAAATAGCAGGATAACAATATAGTCAATCACGGCGCTCACCTTTTAAAATTTAATCCCTTAAATATTCAACTATGAAATTAATGGATTGTTTCTGTGAAAAACATTACAACAATTCAGCCCGCCGAAGATTTGGAATAATGCCGTACCTCCTGCCTCAATTAAATCCTTCCCGCTCCAATTCTTCAATCTTACATTACTCCTTTACTCCATCACTCCATTACTCCAATTCTTCCCCAATTCTTCACCATTCCAACTTCTTAATCGATCAACCGAGACTTTTGTTTTATGGAAATCTTCATATTCAAATATAATTGATTTAACCGAAATATTGTGTTTATAAGCATAATAAAATATTTTTTTCCATGGAATAATCCCGGAAAAAAGCGCAGTCCAACTGTTTCTTTCCGCCTCGTAATCAACATGATCAATTACGTGAAACACAACAGGTATGGATTGCTTATCACAATAATTTAAAATTTTTATGATTTCATTATAAATTTCTTTTGCGCTGAACCCCTCATGATACTGGATATAAAACCTTGATACGTCTATAACGGCTGTCAAATTGATATTTCTGTTTTTAAATTCATCTAACCTTTCTAAATAAGAATTAATATTATTTGTCTGATCGTTTTCTAACCCGAATGGTAATTTATTTTCCTCAATATAATTTAGAGTTTTTTCATCAAGGAATTTCTCATGTTGAATAATTAAGTCGATAGGTTTCCTTAATTTCAATTGTCTATAATAATCGGAAATTTCTTCTGCCTGTTTAGGCTTAGGAAGGTGAAAATACAGTTCTGAAATGTTATTCGCTTCAGATTCAATTTCATTAACATATTGTTTTAATAATGCAATAGGCGGTAAGAATAATTGGATAATAGATACGTTTAACTGTTTAGCAAAATGTAAGGTTTTTTGCCAGTTGAAATTAAATTGACAAGCAATTGATGAAGCTATGCCAATTCGCGATTCACTAAATTTATTTTTTGATTTCAATTCCATTCTGAAACGCAGCGGTTGTGATAGTATTTTGCATTAACATTGCAATGGTCATTGGCCCAACGCCGCCGGGAACGGGCGTAATTCTACTAACCTTAGGTAAAACATCTTCAAAATCAACGTCTCCGGCTAATGCATATCCTTTTTCATTATCAGCCTCTATCCGGTTAATCCCAACATCAATAATTACAGCGCCTTCTTTAATTATATCTTTTTTCACAAAATGCGCTTTACCAATAGCGGCGATTAAAATGTCGGCATTTTTTGTATAGAACTCAATGTCGTTTGTCCGGCTGTGCACTACGGTAACTGTAGCGTTTGCATTTTCATTTTTTTGAAGAAGTAAATTTGCCATAGGTTTGCCTACAATATTACTTCTCCCTAAAACCACGACATTTTTACCAGAAACGGCAATATCATAATACTTTAAAATTTCTACAATTCCGGCTGGCGTGCATGGAAGGACATAAGGATTTCCGCTGACTAATAAACCGACATTTTGCGGATGAAAACAGTCAACATCTTTTGCAGGGTCTATTTTTATGATTATTTTATTTTCGTTAATTTGATCAGGCAAAGGCGATTGAACTAATATCCCATGATTTTCCCGGTCTGCGTTCAGTTTATCAATTAATGATAATAATTCAATCTCGCTCGTTTTTTCTTCAAGATAAATAGTTTCGGATATAATGCCTAATTTTTGACTGGTTTTTTCTTTTCTTCGAACATATACCTTCGACGCCGGATCTTCACCGACTAAAATGACGGTCAGCTTTGGATAAACTCCTTTATTTTTTAAATAATCCACCTCAGACATTACACGATCATTAATTGTTTGCGCAACAATCTTTCCATAAAGATTCTTATCTTGCTCCATATCAAAAACCTTCGATATTAAATGGTTAAATGGTTTAATGGGTACATTCTATTCCAACCACTCCATTACCCCAGCAATCCAATTCTTCTCCAAACCATTACTCCAATTCTTCGCCAATTCATTAATTCAATTATTCAATCTTCCATTCTTCAAAGACCTCAAAGGTTTGGGAAAACCTTTGAGGTCTTCTTCCATCACTCCATTACTCCAATACCCCAGTACTCC
>JAUXGF010000162.1 GCA_030622395.1 Calditrichaceae bacterium | reverse complement strand
TTTACTACCTGTGTAGCGTTGAAAATACAAAATGGGTATACAAATTTTTATATTCAATCTTCATTTTTTTATAAATTTAATTATAAATGTCCCATATAATTAAATTAAATAATCCCCCCTAAATTTGCAACTGAGCCGACAATATCCCTGAAATTTGTGATTTTCCCAAGGTAATTTAATCTAAAAATATTAAGATATTTAATCAATAAAATAAAATACTCTTTAAACGGAGTTATCTTTCTTTTTAGAAAAAAAGTAACTGATCCAAATTGTTACTTCATATAAAAATACAAGAGGTATCCCTAACATGATCTGAGTGGTAGGGTCGGGGGGGGTTAACAGCGCAGCGGCTATAAAGACAATTATAATGGCATAACACCGGTATTTTCTTAAAAACTGGGGCGTTAACAACCCAATCTTTGTTAAAAATAAACTTAAAACCGGTAATTCAAAAACCACCCCAAAGACTAATATAATACGAATGATAAAGCCAAAATAAAAATCAATGGCAATATTGTTTGTTACGCTGGGGGGAGCTAAACTTAAAAAGAACTCCAACGCATAAGGAACTATTATAAAATAGGCAAAGGAACTTCCAGCTAAAAAGCTTAGCGTCGCAAACAAGATAACAGGTACTACATATTTCTTTTCTTTTTTTAATAAGCCGGGCGCGATAAATGCCCAAATTTGATAAAAGATAATCGGCAAACTTGTAACTATGCCAATAATTAAAGCGATCTCTAATTTTATTATAAATATGGTTTGAACTTTTAATACCTGAAGATTAATGTCATATTTTAAATGTTTTGTTGAATATAGGAAGAAGTTTAAAATATAATCTGAAAAGAAAAAAGTGACAATAGTGAGTACAAATACTACTGATATAATTTTCAGGAACCGCCATCTTAATTCTTCGAGATGTTCAAGAAAGGGCATCTCATTTATTTGCGTTTTTTCTTTTTTCATCTTTAATAAAAAAAGCCCCTATTAAAGGGGCAATGATGTTTATTAAACTCTAACTAATAGAGTATAACTGAAAATTCTTATTAAGTTCTTTTATCTCTTCATTAATACGTCTGCCGGTATTTTCGTCGTCAACGTTTTGCAAAATATCATTGATAAAACCGGCGATTAATTTCATTTCCTCTTCCTTCATTCCCTTTGTTGTTAATGCCGCTGTGCCGAGCCGGATACCGCTGGTTACAAAAGGACTTCTTGTATCAAATGGGACCATATTCTTGTTAACTGTGATGCCGGCGCTGTGTAAAGCGTTTTCGGCGGCTTTGCCTGTAATGTTTTTATTAGTCAAATCAATTAAAAATACATGATTGTCCGTGCCTCCGGAAACAATATCGTATCCTTTTTCTACCAAAGAAGACGCTAATATTTTTGCGTTTCTAATAATTTGTTTGGAGTATTCCTTAAATTCAGGTTTTAACGCTTCTCCAAAAGCAACCGCCTTTGCCGCAATCACATGCATAAGCGGACCGCCCTGTATGCCCGGCATTACATTGCTGTCCACAATTTCCGACATCATTTTAACGCGCCCGGATTTTGGCGCAACTATCCCCATTTTATTTTCGGAGTCTTTTCCCATCATAATCAAACCGCCGCGCGGCCCGCGCAGGGTTTTGTGAGTAGTGGAAGTGACAATATCACAATAAGGGATAGGACTCGGATGCAAACCTGCGGCAATTAATCCTGCGGGATGGGCGACGTCCGCGAATAAAATTGCGTTTACTTCATCGGCGATTTCTTTAAATTTTGCAAATTCATAATGTCTGGAATAAGCGCTGGCGCCGACTACTATCATTTTCGGATTATGCTCTTTAGCTAATTTTGCCACCTGATCCATATCAATATAGCCGGTTTCTTTTTTAACTCCGTAGGCGACAAAATTGTATATTTTACCGGAAAAATTTACAGGAGAGCCATGAGTCAGGTGACCGCCATGCGATAAATTCATACCCAATATTGTATCGCCGTGCTTAAGATAAGTAAAATAAACCGCCATATTTGCCTGAGATCCCGCATGCGGCTGCACATTTGTGTATTCACATTGGAACAACTGCTTTGCCCTGTCCCGCGCCAAATCTTCTGCAATATCAACAAACTCACATCCGCCGTAATATCTTTTTCCGGGATACCCTTCTGCATATTTATTTGTTAATACCGAGCCGTTAGCCTCTAAAACAGCTTTTGACACGAAATTTTCAGATGCGATTAATTCTAATGTATTATTCTGCCTGTCCACTTCCTTAATAATTGAATCATAAACTTCTCTGTCTAATTTTTTTATATTTTCTAACATAAAAACTCCAATTATAGTCCCGTTAACTTTGAAATCATATTTATCCTTTTTTGATGCCGGCCTCCTTCAAAGGAAGTATTAAGCCATGTATCTACTATTTCTGTGGCGTCTTCATCTTTAACGACCTTCCCGCCGAGACACAACACATTGGCGTCATTATGCAGCCGGCTTAATTGTGCTGTTTCTTTATCATGGACTAAAGCCGCTCTAACGCCTTTCATTTTATTTGCGGTTATGCACATTCCTATGCCTGTGCCGCAAATTAAAATACCAAGATCAAATTCACCGGATGATATTGCCTGACTAACCTTATAACCATACTCAGGATAATTGCATGAATCCATCTTAAAAGTCCCGTAATCCTTAAACTCAATATCCTTTTTACCTTTCAGATATTCTTTTATTGTTTCTTTTAATAAATAGCCGGCATGATCCGAACCAATTGCGATTTTCAAAATTCGCTCCTATTTAAATCCAGTTATAACATTTATCTTTAATTTTGTCTTTTTTATGCATAAACAGGTCCTCTTTAGTAGGCAAAAGCGGGCGTAAATATTGTTGTTTTGTTTTTGCTTTTGACCGGAAAGCGGGATCGTTTTGAGCCTTAATATATTCTTTGTTTGCCAATCCATATACTAACTTATCTTCAAACCTTGACTTGCCGCCTCTTTTGCTCTGACAATATGAAACAGAAGCTTCGTATAGCTCGCCCATTGTAATATATGCCAATCCGTATCTGGGTTTTGCTTTTAACGCCTTAAATATCCAATATTTAGCGCTGCCAAAATTGTTTAACATCCGGTAATTTACGGACATATTTAACATTACGCTTACGTTAGCCGGTTCAATTTTTAAAATTGCCTTATAATCTTTTATTGCCTTGCCGTATTGGCTTAAATTTTCATAAACCTCCGCGCGCAGGGATAACGATTTGAATGTCGGCTCTTTTGCTATTGCTTTGCTTAACGGTTCCACTGCTTCTTCATACTCGCCGGCATGCAAAGCCGCCCTGCCGTATTTTAGCGCGAAGCCCAAATTCGCGGGATCCTTTTTATAAGCCTCTCTATAAGCCTCCATCCCTGAGCCGGAGCCCATTAACGCCTCATAATATTCAGCTAATGTATTTTGCGCTTCAGGATTTGTTGGATCTAAATCAACCACTTTCTGTTGTATCTCGATAGCTTTTTCATTTTCATCTTTATAATATAAGAAAGCTAATGTTTTTAGATATTCCACTTTTGTAGCGTCTTTAGCGACAAGTTTTTCATAGTGAGGAATAGCGCATCTAAATTTTCCTAACTTGTTCTGCAATATTCCGGCAAAGTGATGCAGGGTAATAACTTCCGGATACCTCTCAAGCCCGCGGTAACAGGCAAGCAGCGTACTATCCACTTTCCCCTGGTTAAAATAAATATCGGCTATTTTTCTTATAGAATTTCTTGCACGTTTACCCTCATCTTTGATAAACACTGTCCATAGATAAGGAAGCGCCTCATCGTAAGATTTGTTTTTATAATATTCGTGACCAAAATTATAAATCATACGAATATCGGACGAATCTTTTAAAGCGCGTAAATCATACACTGTTTGCAGGCTTTCGGGGATACAGCTTTCTTCTTCAACAGTCTCAATTTCTTCATCAAACTCATCTTCTTCCTGGGCGATTGCAAATTGATACCCGCCTAAACTTAAAATAAAAAATACAATGACTAATTTTACTTTAAGTAATTTCATTATATACCTCCATATTTTAATGGATTAATCGTCAATATTTACAAACCAAATTTCACTTGCGCAAAAAGTAATCCCAAAAGATACAAAAGTTTCTTCAAATGCATTACGGGACAGATTACCGCGCTTGCCAACAATCCCTGCAAAATCTATTCTTGATCTAAATCTCTGCAAAGGTAATGAAAATCCCAATGATAATCCATATTCATTAACAGATTCCATTTGACTTTTTTGATTTAATTTACCATAAAATACGCCTAAACGATAGTCAATTTTTTCGCTTAATTTGGTAAACCTTTTTTCACTTGTTTTACGCTCTATACCGGCTCCGATTCTAAAAAAGGCGTCTTGATAGTCGTTGACTTTTGAACCTTCTACTTTATAACCGTTTTTCCAATCCTGATAAATCAGGTCAAGTCCGGTCACTATACGATTACTTAAACGGTATTCCACTCCGAAATTAAATTCAGCCGGCAGCGTAATATTTATTAGTTCGCTTTTATTAACTTCTTCAGAGTTGGATTTTGGTCTTATTCTAACATTAACATCAGCAGGCGGGCGTATCATTAATCCAAATGTGAAATTATTAAACGCGTCTGTAAAAGCGCTGAGTACAAATCCGCCCCCATAAAAACAATAATCATAATTATAATTTACGGTCGATTCCGCCGTTCCTATAAATTCCATGCGGATTTTGTCTGTGATTTTACCAAAATTATATTCATAGCCCAAACCAATTCCAATATTTGGATGGAATTTATAAGAAAAATTTATACTTGCCCTGCTTAATCCACCCTTAATTAATAGATGTTCATTTATTGTTTGATCGCCGGGCGTATCGATTGTATTAATAATTCTTTGTTCCATAAATGATATTGGCTGCAATCCCATACCGAAGACTAACTTATGCTTTATTAACGGCGCGGCAATGAATCCGCCCTGAAAATTAGCAAAATCATTAAAATAGGTGGCTTTTGAGTGGTCTTCGCTAAAAGCAGCGTTATATCCGGCTTTCAGTGTATAAGTTGTATTAGCAATATCCGACCATAATGAAAAGTTTCGAAAATTAATTTGTAATGAATCTTTGCTGGCAATTTCATAAGAACGAGCCATGCCCGAGGATGAATATGAGGGCTGCAAGAATCCTAAACTCTTATCGCTAATTCCAAAAATGCTTTCGCTTGCATTAGCTAAATATATACTTATTAATATTAATAATATTAAATAATTTATTTTACGCATCTATTTTACCTGTTTTTTTATAATCCCGATTTATCCGCTCTAATATATCTAATTATTAATTTGGGCGGTTGATCAGGTAAACCATACAATTTTTTAACTGAAATATCCATTGATTCGTTCATATATTGTAAATAGAACCATTCTGAAATCACTGTTTCATTTACGATAGCCTGTATTAGATTTGACCCAAGCGAAACTTGGTTAGCATTGTCTAAACTAATAGTATCGCCAATATCTTTAGCAAAATAATCATACTTTGAATAATATACAAATGATGAGTCAATTGTATATGATGATAAATCTTCCTCCGCCTCTTTTATCGATCGTAAATAATAATATGCCGAATGATTAGAGTTATCTAATATGTTATCTTCATCAATGGATATTTGCAGGTCGGCGCTTTGTATAATTGCCTTCTTTGGGATACCGGAAAAATCAAATTTTATAAAAGTATGAGCAGTTATGCCGCTTGATATATATAATTCATCCTCCGCATTTTCAAAAATATTTTCCCCACCCTCAACCGGATAATCAAATATGGAGGCGTCTTCTCCGGTGGTTATTGTATCTCGTACAAATGTTGTGTCTTGATCTATTCTGAAAATTAATTTTGGCGGGGTGCTTGATTCAAACGAATATATATCTTTGATTGCCCTACTGCCGGTTTCGTCTATTTTGAAATAGAGTCCATAGTTTACCGAGTCGTCTTGCTGCCATTTGCTAAATAATGTTGGGACAAAATCGTCAAGAAATATTTTATATTCAGCCGAGTCTTCTAATGAAAATACTGCATTACCAATAGGGCTTACCGGAAGATTATCTTCGTGCCAGGCTTCTTCCGAATTAGCGGATTCTTCCCACGATTCAGTCACTTCATAAATTGCTACGTTAATATCGCCCTCGCCCGACCCAAATTTTTTATCGCTGGTTAATTCAATACAAACCGAATCTACTGCAATACTATCCGGCGGCAGATATTTGAATCTCAATAAAAACCCGGCTTGAAAATTTTCAAAAACGCCTATTTGTAATTTTGACGCATTTGCAGTATTCACCAGGCCGCCGGTAATAAATGTATCGCTTACAGCATAAAGTGTAGTGTCTACATAAGTTCCATATTTATTAATATCTAATTCACTCGGAGACTGAATTGTATCTAAATCTGAGCATCCTATGCTGATTATTAATAAAACCAATCCCAATATTTTCTTTTTCATACTTTCCTATTTTTTTAAGTTAAAGGATTTCAATTTAACTAATAGCATATTTTATGTCAATGTGAAAACCAAATCAACGGTAGAACCTCAGTTAGTTGGGTGAAAAATTGAACAACGCACGAGAACCCACCCCTAACCCCTCCCAAGAGGGGAATAAGCA
>JAUXGF010000065.1 GCA_030622395.1 Calditrichaceae bacterium | reverse complement strand
ATAGCCATAGGCAGTAAACCTAATACCGTAGTCGTTGTAGTCATTAAAATAGGACGCAGACGAACTTTTCCCGCTTGTACAATCGCTTCTATTTTTTCCATGCCGTTTTCCCGTAAATGATTAATATAATCTACAAGCACAATGGCATTATTAACAACAATACCGGCAAGCATAATCATACCAAGAAAAACGACGATACTCAGCGGTATATTTAATATATAAAGAAACAGGATCACACCGATCATAGCTAATGGAATCGTAAAAATAATTACAAAGGGGTGTATCAATGATTCAAATTGAGAAGCCATTACAATGTACACCAGAAATATAGCCAGCGCTAAAGCCATCATCAAACTATTAAGCGATGTTTCCATTTCTTTATCTTGACCGGCAAGTTCATAATTAAACTCGCTGGGAATATTCATTTTCTGAATTTCATTATATATGTTTTGACTAATCGTTTTTAAATCGCCTCCAGGTCCTACATTAGCTGTGATAACCGCAGTTCGCTGCTGATCGATACGCCGAATTTCCGATGGTCCTTCATTAATGCGAATATCGGCGACAGCCTGCAACGGAATCGGTCTTGGCGAGCCTGGGTTAATAACTAATCTGCGCAGATCATCAATACTTTCCTTGTCGGATTCGCGTAAACGGACTAAAATATCAATCTTTCTATCTTCATCCTTAAATTCGGTCGCCACATCTCCACGCACTTTATTCCGTACAATCGAAGCTACATTCACAACATTCAAGCCATAGTGAGCCAGCTTTAAGCGGTCATAAAAAATCTGAACTTCCGGATTTCCGCGCTGCAGATTAGCCTTAGCGTCCACTACTCCCGGAATTTCAGACATTCTTTTCTGAAGTTCAGAGCTCAAGTCTTGCAAAGCTGATAAATTGTATCCGCGGATGTAAACTTCAATCGGCGTTTTAAAACTGAAAATTGCCGGTCTTGAAATATTGGCTTCAATTCCGGAATATTTTTTTAGCAGGCTGCGTATTTCAGTAATAATTTTATCTTCTTCTGTAACAAAATTTAAAAACGGTTTTAAAGTTACGGTTAATTTAGCCGTATGCTCGCCTTCTTCACTATCTGTAGTGGCGCTTTTATCCGTTCCCGCCACTGAAGCTACCTGCCGCACGCCTTTTAATTCTTTAATCTTCTCTTCGATCGGACGGATACGTTCATCAGTCCGCTCTACCGGTGTGCCGATAGGCTGAGTTAATTCAACATAAAACTCGCCTTGATGCACTTCGGGTATTAATTCACTGCCCAGCCTGGGCGCAACTACAAAAATACTAAATAAAAATAAAACGACTACAATACCGACTAAAGTATATTTATTATCTAATGAACTTTGTAACAATTTTGGATAACTTTTTTCAACTACTGAGTAAAATTTATTAAAAACAAAGATGAGTATTTTAGTCAGCGGAGTAAAAATTAATCTGCCGGTTAAATAGATCATAAAAATAAGAAGCCCGATTAACATAAGTAATGCATGCGCTATTCTAAAACATAATTCGAATAATACTGAAACAAAATACTTAAATAAATAGAAAACAGCATAGATTCCCGCCCATATAATTAAAGGAATAATTAGTAAAGCTTGTTTTACAAAGGAACGGGGCTTGAAAAATGTTTTGATTTTACTAAAATCCTGATAAATCTGTACGGGCGAATTAAAGACAGTATAATTGCCCCAAATTTCATTAATAAAATTCAGCCATTTTATATTTGATTCTTGTGAAAAAGATTTTACAAAATATCCCCAAGAGAAATCTATTCTAAGTATTTTAAAAAGAAAGCCCATAACTATCTGTGCCATAAGGAAGGTAATTAAGGCAATCTCCTTTAAGAATGAAATACATAGAGCGCCGAATACTTTAAGTGATTTAAAAATCCAATCTAAAATTGTTAACAAAATTAGTTTAAAAAAGATAAATACTTTTCCGGCAAAAGCATTATTATTATCCGGTGAAAAAAAAGCGTCAATTTCATGGCGTGTGGAAAAGTTAAGGATATATTGTTTAGGAATTTTATGGATATCGGCGTCTTTTATAAAAGTTTTGGTTTGCCGTGACGACAGCATAGGAATTAAAAACAAGGCTACAGCTAAAGAAGCTAAAAGTGAAAATACTACGGTCAGCGCCATATCGCCAAATATCTGTCCAGCCACTCCTTCCACAAAGACAATCGGGAAAAACACGGCGATTGTAGTAAGGGTCGAGGCAATTACAGCGCCGCCTACTTCACCAACGCCGCGAATAGTTGCGGCAATCAAACTATCTCCTTCCTCCCTGCATCTGGCAATACTCTCAAGCACAACAATAGAGTTGTCAACAAGCATACCGATTCCCAGAGCTAACCCGCCTAATGACATAATATTAAGAGAGACAGAAAACATTTTCATAGGAGCAAAAGTTGCAACAATAGATATTGGGATAGATAGACTGATAATTAAAGTGGGACCGATGCGTCTTAAGAAAATAAACAATACAATTATGGCTAAGATTCCGCCGATAAGCGCTGTATTTTTAACTTCATCAATTGAATTTTTAATAAAAATTGACCGATCAGACAGAGTTTCAATATTAACTCCTTCGGGTAAACTGTAAGTAAGAAAATTAGTCATTTGCTGTTTTTCTAAACCGGCTCCGGCTTGCTGACGTTTATTTTTCTTTTCCCTTTCTTTAACTTTTTTATCTTCGCCCTTTTTTTGACGTTCTTTCATCTGCCGGACAAAGGCTTGCTGCCGGTCTGTGCCGTATAGTCTTGATTTAACCCGCCTGGCTACAGACACAATATTTGCATCCGCTTCTTTGTATACTTCAATTTCAACGCTTTCTTTGCCGTTAATACGAGTTATAATTTCACGCTCTTTGCTTGTCCTGTAAACATTGCCGACATCTTTAATTTTAATATTAACGCCATTCCAGCGTCCGATTACTACATTTTCAATTTCTTTTATAGTTTTAAATTCATTAAGTGTGCGCACTAAATATTCCGTCTGACCTTCTTTAAGATTGCCGCCTGCCAAATTAACATTTTCCTGACCTAACCGGGTGCGTACCTGTTGAATATCCATGCCGATCAATGTTAATTTTTGCTCGTTTAATTCTACCCGGATTTCTTCTTCCAGTCCGCCTTTTACTTTTATAGCGGCTATGCCCTCTACTGTTTCCAGAGAACGTTTAAGCTCTTCTTCGGCAAGGTTGCGTAAAAAGGTTAAACTGGTTTCGCCATAAAGACCGAGACGCATGATCGGGTCTAAAGAAGGATCATAGCGCAAAACAATTGGACGTTTAGCGTCTAAGGGGAGAAAAACCTGGTCTAACTTTTCACGTAAATCAGCCGTGGCTTTATCCATATCCGTATCCCAGGTAAATTCCAGAATTACATCGGATTGTTCCGCTTTAGAAACCGAGCTGATCGTAACAAGATTATCTACTACGCCCAGAGCCTGTTCAACAGGTCTTGAAATACTCATTTCAATTTCTTCGGGAGCGGTTCCCGGATATTCAGTACGGACGGTCAAGCTGGGATAGGTCATATCAGGCATTAAATTTAACGGCAGTTGTTGATACGAGATAATTCCAAATACAACTACTCCTATTACAACCATTAAAATAGCTACAGGTCTCTCAGTTGTAAATTTGTAAAAACTGTTTCTTGGTTGGTTTTGATTTTCCATACTGATCTATTTTCTCCGATCTGTTATTTGCCTTTTATTGTATAGGAATTTCAATGTATTATTAAATAGATGCTGGATACTGGATACTTGTTACTGGATGAAGAAAATTAAGTAAGCGGTAATCGGTAATCAGTAATCGGTATTCTCGTAAAAGCGGGATTTCCGCTCCGCTCCAACCAGTAATCGGTGATCGGTAATCAGTGATCGGTATTCCCGCTTCGCTCCAACCAGCATCTAGTATCCAGTATCCAGTAACCAGTATCCCCGCAAAAGCGGGATTTCCGCTCCGCTCCAACCAGCATCCAGTATCCAGTCCAGCATCCAGCATCGCTTTCATTTCTTCTTCCAAACAGCGCTTTATGAATATTAACTTTAACGTTTTAATGTATTCTCGCGTTCGGCTACTATTTTAACGCGGGTTTTATCTTTCATACCGGCCTGTCCCACAACAATAATTTTATCGCCTTCTTCGATATCTTTAAGAGCTTCAATCTTTTCATTATCCTCAAATCCGGGAGCCAAACGAATTTTATGGGCTACGCTGTCCTTTACTACATAAATATTCATATATTCATTCTCATAAACGACAGCCATTTTAGGAATCAGAACTACGTCTTTATGCGTATCCACAATAATATGCACATTAACAAACATTCCAGGGCGCAGCATGTTTTTTAAATTCCGCACTCCGACCGTTACTTTAAATGTACCGCTGGAAGGGTCCACTACAGGGCTGATACGTTTAATCCAACCTTCAAATTGCATCCCATCCAAATGATCGGATGAAATAAAAGCCGGCTGCCTAATCCTTAATTGATTTAGATTTTTTTCAGGAACATAAACCACGGCGATAACCTGAGAATTGTTTACAACGGAAAATAATTTATCTGTAGGCTGAATGCGTTTGCCGATTTTTGCCAGGCGTTCCCCTACTCTACCGGAAATCGGGGCTCTAATCTGCATATAATCGAGACTTAACTTTGCTTCTTTCCATTGAATTTCCGCTGTCTGCAAGCTGAATTTTGACCTTTCCAATTCTTCATCGCTTAACAATGCTTGTTTATGCATTTCTTCAAGACGCTTATAATTACTCGTCTGCCGTTTATATTCCACACTGGCTTTCTCTTCGGTTAATTCATATTCTTTAGCTTCCAGCGAAAGCATGGTATCGCCTTTTTGAACATACTGCCCTTCTTCTCTGTAAATTCTCTCTACAATTCCCTGCGTTCTGGAATAGACGTCAGCCATTATTTCCGTCTCCAAGTTTGAACTAAGCAGGATATAATCGGAGATTTCGCCTTTAGCAATGGTTGTTACTTCCACAGGGATCAAATCATCATCTAAGACTTCCTTATCTCCTTTGTCATCTTTAGATCCCCTTTCACTTTTCAACGAATCGCTTTCTGCGTTCTTGTTTCCTTTACCGTCAGAAGGCCCGCCGCCGCACTGGATTACCAGCAGGCTGATAATAAGCAATGCAATAATGTTTAATAAAGATGTCTTCCGCATGTTATCTCCATAATTTAATAATTATTGATTTGGTTACCGTCTATTACGATAAAATAAAATTGATGTTACAAAAAATATTATCTTTTATAATTGAACTTTACAAAATATAAGAATTAAACCATATTTTTCCTAAATGAAAGAAATATATAACAATAAAAAGGTTAACAATAGTGCGTAATTTAACAAAAACCAAAATAAAATGCGAGTAAAGAAAAACATAGTACCGAGCCTGCCGTCGGGCATGGAGCAAGTTTATGAATAATTGAGCTCTTGTCATTAAGTCATTAGGCTTCGCCGTCATTAATAGTCATAGGTTGTTACTTAATGACAATAAATGACACGAAGTAAATGACAGTGCTCTTGTATCAGAGTTAAGCGCAGCGGTCTCTGATACATAGTGACGCTTCGTTAATCTTTGTAACGTGTTATGTACCCACCCGTTACAAACCATTTACAATAGTTGTGGAGTTTATTAAAAATATTTAGTATTATATAAATTTACAAATCAAAGACACAATTTAATTACTATGATTTTTTTTGACTAGTTAAGGAGGTGCCTAAATGAAGCAAAGTCGCCGTGATTTTTTTAAGGCAGCAGGTCTTTTAGGAGCTGGTATTACCGGTTTAAAAACAAAAGACGCTCATGCCGGTTCTCATAATATTCTTTCCGAAGACCGTGTGGGAGTTCTGGTAGACACCACAGTGTGCATCGGCTGCCGGAAATGTGAGTACGCCTGTAAAACCGCCCATGATCTGCCAACCGAGCCCATAGAAACTTACGATGATAGGTCTGTTTTTAAAAAAATGCGTAGAAATGATGAAAACGCTTTAACTGTTGTAAATGAGTATGAAAACCCAAAAAATGCAAACAGTCCGATCGATGTTAAAGTACAATGTATGCATTGCGATTATCCTGCCTGCGTTTCCGCCTGCGTTGTGGGCGCTTTAACCAAAGCAGAAAATGGGTCGGTCATATATGACCCGAGTATATGTATGGGCTGCCGCTATTGTATGGTTGTCTGTCCGTTTCAGGGTCTGGCTTATGAATACTTAAGCCCTTTAACTCCGAAAGTTATGAAATGCGACTTATGCTTTGACCGGACTAAGGAAGGCAAAATCCCTGCCTGTGTGGAAATATGCCCGATGGAAGCGCTAACTTATGGCAAAAGGTCTGATCTGCTTAAACTTGCACATAAAAGGATCAAAGAAAATCCGGAAAAATATATTGATCATGTTTATGGTGAATTTGAAGTTGGCGGAACGTCATGGCTTTATTTAGCAAACAAAGAATTTGCCAGCCTGGACCTTCCTGATTTAAACACTGATCCTGTGCCGAAAATATCTGAAACTATCCAGCACGGGGTTTTTAAATATTTTATCCCCCCTATATCGCTGTATGCTTTATTAGGCGGTATTATGTGGTTAAATAAAAAGAAAGATGAAAATGAAGAATCTCAGGAAGGAGAAATAAAATGAATCCTTCAATGAAAGCCGCTCCTGTAAAAAAACCTTTTTTTACGCCGGGAGCTATTATACTTTGTGTTATTGTTTTACTTGCCGCCATATATTCTGTTTTTAGATTTTTATATGGGATCGGTTATATTACTAACTTAACCAATATGTATCCCTGGGGAATTTGGAAAGCTGTTTTAGTCGCCGCTACAATTCCCCTTGCCGCCGGCGGATTTACAACAGCGGCATTAGTGCATATATTCTATGGAAAAAAATATCATGATATTGTTCGTTCCGCGCTGTTAGTTGCAATGTTGGGCTATACATTTGCCGGCGCCATGGTAATGTACGACATGGGACGTTGGTATAATATATGGCGTCCTATATTCTGGTGGAATGGAAATTCCGCGCTTTTCGAAGTAGCTATATGCGTTATGTCTTATTTAACCGTTTTAGTGATAGAATTCCTTCCTATTGTTATTGAAAGATTTCAAAAAAATGTAAATTTAAAAGGTTTCCTGTCCACTTTTAAGAAACCGATTGAAATGTTGTTAAACCTGTTAGATCGAATCCTAAGTCCAACCTTATCATTATTTATAATTTTGGGTGTTGTAATATCATGTTTACATCAATCCTCTCTTGGAGTAGTAATGGTTGTCGCCGGTCAAAAAGTACACCCCTTATGGCAATCGCCTGTTTTACCGATACTTTTTCTAATTTCAGCTATTTCAGTTGGATTCCCGATGGTTATTATTGAAACGATTATATCAACAAGAATTTTCGGCATTGAACCAAAAATGCACATATTGTCCAAATTAGGACAAATCGCCGGTCTTATTTTAGGATTTTATTTAGCCTGCAAGATCACGGATATGGCTATCCGCGGGACTTATGTATATCTAACCGAATTAAACGTTTTCAGTATAATGTATATCATCGAAATTTTATTCGGGGTTGTTGCGCCGATATATATATTCTTACGAAAAAAATTAGTAACCTCAACATCGTGGATATTTACCGCGGCGATTCTTACCGCTTTGGGGATACTCTTAAACCGCCTTAATACTTTTTTAGTAGGCTACAGACCATTTTACGATGTGCCGGTGTATTATCCATCTCTTGGGGAGGTTTTTGTTTCACTTGGTTTTTTTGCGCTGATATTTCTGCTATACCGCGCATTCGTTATGATTTTTCCGGTAATTACTCAACCTGTTGAAAATTAATTTTATAATTAAAATTTCTATTTGGGGAATTTAAAAATGAAACAGATATTTATTTATATAACCGCTTTTTTGTTTACCGCAGCTTATGCGCAAACAGGCGGACAAGAACATCATTCAAAAATGAAACTAGACTGTAAGGAATGCCATTCCTGTAACAATCCGACTAAAGCAAATCCCTGTGTAAAATGCTGCCCTGAATTATCACGCAAACTTGAAACTGTTAAGCATTCGCTTAAAGAGGCGCCGGACATTCTTAATATCAGCGTTCTTTCAAGGAAATATGAGCCTTCTGTTTTTAACCATAAATCACACGCCGAAATGGCTGAGATGGCTGGCGGCTGCATTATCTGTCATCACATTAATCCACCCGGGAAAATAATTTCATGCAATGAGTGTCATAATGTTGAAAGAGTTGATTTTAGTAAAGTCTCTTTAAAAGCCGCATATCATCAGCAATGTATGAGCTGTCACCGGGAATGGAGTCATAAAACCAACTGCACCGTATGCCATGCTAAGAAAGACAAACAACAGGCTAAGGGAAAAGCAAAAATCCTAGGTATATCCGAACCTGTAAATTTCATATATGAAACAGAATATGAAGATGGTAAGACCGTTACTTTTACTCATAAAGCTCATACTGAAAGTTATAATTTAAATTGTGTGAAATGCCATCAGAATGAAAGCTGTAACCGTTGTCATGACATCGCCCAAAAAGCTCCCAAACCGGAAGTTGAAACTCATGAAAATTGCATTAAATGCCATGAAAAAGATATTGACGAGAATTGTGATAAGTGCCATAAAGCCAAATAATCAGGCTATTATAGAGTATGATTTATTCTTGGGGCAATAATTTAAGTAGCGCCTGAATGAAAACTAGCCAAAACTGTCATTTTCCCATAGGCACGCCTGTGGGAAAATGACAAATAGGTTCAGATAATTATAAATTACTCACACTATTCAACATAGACCCAAAATAGTCTTAACAATTTTTTACTAATTCAACTCATAACCGCCTAATAACCGCCATATCGCTTTTTACTTAATATCAGCACTTGAATTAAATTGTATTTTAAGATAAATTTTAACCGTTATTAAAATAAATTAAAGTTAATTACGGTATATTTCCTTTTTATAATGATATTGAAGGAATAAATTAGAAAAACAGCTCATCATCTATGAAATATTCCATTCCAAATCAACTTACAATATTCAGGATTATTTTAACTCCTGTATTCCTCTACCTAATTATTCAGCCTGAGGCGGATTATAAACTCTATGCCGGTATTATCTTTTTGTTGGCCGCCCTTACCGACTGGTATGACGGATTTATCGCACGCCGCTATAACCTTACTTCGCGCTGGGGACAATTTATGGACCCCATTGCCGACAAGATACTCGTATCCGGCGCTCTGGCTGTTTTTGCCTATTTAAACTATGTTTACTGGTGGATGGTTATTATCATCATTTTGCGCGATTTTTTAATCACCTTTTTCCGAAGCTATGCCTTGCATATTGGTAAACCCATCATCACAAGTAATCTTGCCAAATGGAAAACATTTCTGCAAATGGCGTTTATTTTTTTACTGCTTATTTATATTAATATTCCAAACCTGCCGGAGATCCACCTTAACAATGTGGAAAATCCATGGTATTTATGGTCAACTCTAATATTTTTTATTATT
>JAUXGF010000164.1 GCA_030622395.1 Calditrichaceae bacterium | reverse complement strand
GGTACGCCCGCCTGGCAGGAAGTACCCACGTAAGACAAAAGTTGGCAAATATAGAAAATATAAATAAATATAACCTTATGTTAGTGCCATTACTCTTGGGAGGGGTTAGGGGTGGGTCTTAATATTCCACCCATTCACTGAGGTTTTACAAGAATACATATAAAATTGTAGAATCATGGAAATAATTGCTCTTTTGGCGGTTTTTATTGCTTTTTTTGTTAAAGGGTTTTCCGGTTTTGGGCCGGCTCTTGTGCTTATACCTTCCTTAGCTTTGATTTATGATCCGGAAACAGCAATTACCGCTTCGGCTTTGTTTGATTTGATTGCCGGGCCTATTTTGTTTATCTCGGTTCGTAAGCGAATAGATTGGAAATTTGTAATATCCGTTGTTATATTTTTATTTATCGGGGCGTATTTTGGCGCTCTATTATTGCAGTCCTTTTCCACAGAAATTTTAAAAAAGATTATCGCCGTTGGATTAATGATTTTTATAATAATCTTGATTTTGCAAAAAAAACAAACCAATATACAGGTATCGACAAATAAACGGATGAAAATATTGCGTTATCCGATTGCGCTTATATCAGGCTTCAGCGGAGGGCTGATAGGAATAAGCGGTCCGCTATTAGTTGTTTATATGAAGTTAATTTACAAAAAGATATATTTCAGAGATCAATTAATAGCGATATTTATGTTAGGGGCCGGCTGGCGGCTTTTACTGTACCGTTCTTATCATATTAAATTTAACCTGGATTGGATTACGCTCGGATTAATGATTTGTTTTTTATTGATTGGTTTATGGCTTGGCAAGCGCTATCATTCGAAGGTAAATGAGCGGAAATTTAATCGGATTGTCGCCTTAATTTTATTGATCCCAACTATTAATTTGCTGATTTTTTAGTAATAGTTCTGTGGAGCTGAAGAAGGAGTAATGGAGTGGTGGAGTGATGGAGTATTGGAAGAATTGAATTGTTTGAAGAATGGAGTAATGGAGTGTTGGAGTATTGGAGTAATGGGAAGAATGGAATGGTGGAAGAATGGGAAAGAATTGGATTTATGGGTTGGTGAAGAATTGGAATGATGTATTGTCTACTTATCCATTCAACCATTCAGCCATCTAACTATTTACCCATACTTTTATTATAAATGATAAAACCGGCGGTTATCGCAGTTTAGTTTTAACTCAAATGAAAAATATCAATTTCTTCTTGTTTGTTTAGATTAATAAAAACGACTTCGCCGCTATTGCCGGGTAAAATATATTTCCAATCGCCTTTTTCATTGCGTACAACAGAGCCCCAGATTTTTCGTTTATGTTTCTCTGAAAACACTTCCCGGAATATGTAACCGAATATGGCGGTTTTTCCCTTTATATAAAAAGCAGGCGATCGTTTCCCGACTTCAATTTGAATGTTTTTTACAGCAACAGGGCGGAACTTAAACAATTGCAGACGTTCTATAAACAATTGTGTATATACCTTTTCATCATATTGAAGATCATGAATAGTTCTTTTAACGCCTCTTCCAAGAATTTCGGCTATTTCCCAATCTTTTAATAAAAACATATCCAATACAAGATTAAATCTCTCCATTCAGGATTTTTCTGCTTAATTAGTGTCTGAACGAAAGCTAGCCCAAACTGTCATTTTCCCACGGGAACGCCTTCGGCGCGAGCGGAGCGAAAAATCTTTTAGCGTTATAAATATTGAAGTTACAGATTTCTTCGGCTCAGTTGCAAATTTAGGGGGGGAACTTTAATACCTCCTGAATTTATACCGCCCTGCAAATAGTTTGCAAAAAGGAATGGCGGTATAACTGTCAGGACGAAAAGGTTTGCCTGCAAACCTTTTCTATTCCAGTATACTAATTTAATTGTTTTTCTATTCCATCCTTATTTTTAGATAATTTAATAAGGTTTTTGATTTTTTGTGTTTCCTCTTTCTATATAAGGTTTAACCAAATAAATAAGGTTTTTCCCGGCTCCTGTTTCAATTATATATTATGGTTATAAACTCCAGCCATAATGCTTTTTTTTAAAACCTTATCTTTATTTGCAACACAAATATTTACGTTTTTCAATAACTACGGAAAACAGGAAAATAAGCATGAATATGAACGACGTAAAAATATGACTTATGAAGAAAGACTCCGGGAATTTACAATTTTGCAGGAACGCAGATGGGGCGCCCAATGGACTTCTCAGCCGATTGAAAAAAAAGTAACTTTTGAAAAGCTTTTTTGCAAGAACCATCATCCAGTCCGGTGATTATTTTTAGGGCCGCAACGTATCCGTTGACGCCCGCAGTAAGCAGTATGGCTTATCAGGGATTGAACGCAGTCAAAAAGGTAAAGCTGTAGTAAAATGCTGCTTTGCTTTTTAATTTTTTTTGACAGAATAACACAATATTCAGGATTGCTTTTTAAAAAGTAGTGGTTTTGCAATTTCTTATCATATCTTAGTATTCTTTTATCCTGTCCATCCTGTAATCATTTCTTGTCTTACTTGTTCTATTAAATAAAAAACAGGCTTTACCTTTAAATATAACTTGCCGCATTCAGGCTGAAGCCTTATATTTAAAAGCAAAAACTAAGGTTATACCCTTATGAAAAAACAAAAATTAATTATCGAACAATTGGATAGAAAATTATTAAAGTTTTCTAAATTAGAAGAAATAACTATTCCTCCTAACGGCTGGGTCTATTCAATAAGAACCGCGCTCAGAATGTCATTAAGGCAGTTAGGGAAGATGCTTAATATTACACCTCAAAGTGTAAAAGAAATTGAAGAACGTGAAAAATCCGGAACAATTTCCCTAAAAGTATTAAGACAAGTTGGACAAGCTTTAAATATGAAACTTGTATACGGGTTTATTCCTAAAAACAAAACGCTTGATAAAATGATTGAAGAAAGGGCGTTTGAAGCAGCCAAAGAAATTGTTTCAAGAACTTCAGCAAACATGCGGCTGGAAGACCAGGAAAATTCACCTGATCGAATCATTGCGGCAATAACTGAAAAAGCTCAGGAATTAAAAAAGGAAATGCCAAAATATTTATGGGATTAGATCTTTTATATATAGACGGCCAAACTCCCATTGATGAAGATGAAAAAAATGGCCTTCTGATTAAAACAATTTCCACCCGCAGCGAACTGGATGAGTTTGAGCAATACAATATAGAAAAAGCAGTGCAATGGACTTTACAAAATAAATTTAAATTGGAAAAAATACTGCGGGAAGATTTCATTCTTGAATTACATAGAAGAATGTATAACGAAGTTTGGAAATGGGCCGGACAGTTCAGGAAAACGAATAAAAATATTGGATTGGATAAATTTCAGATTGCATTTGAATTACGAAATTTGTTGGATGATTGTAAATATTGGATTAAGAACAAATTTTTTACTGAAGATGAGATATCTATACGCTTTAAGCATAGATTAGTACAGATTCATCTATTTTCAAACGGCAATGGGCGTCATTCCCGACTATGCGCAGATGTATTTATCACCCAAATCTTTAATAAACCAATTTTTACCTGGGGAAACTCAAATCTTGTAAAACCGGGGCTGGCAAGGAAAAAATACATGGAAGCCATTCATAGCGCTGACAAGAGTGATATTAAGCCGTTAATTACTTTTGCCAGATCATAACCAACTATATAGTGCCTGAACGAAAACCAGCCAAAACTGTCATTTCGAAGCGGAGCGTCCCGAGAATCGGGATGTAGCGTTATAAATATTGAAGTTACAGATTTCTCCCTTCGGTCGAAATGACAAAAAAGTGCTTTTTCGTTCAGGCACTATATAGGACTTCAGCCCCGAAAATTGATAATAAAGGCAGTCAAACTACCGTCTGATGAAAATAAACCTCATTCTCATTGTTATTTCCTCCTGCGTATCATTCCTCTTTGGGCAAAACAAACAAACCATCATCCAATCCGGCGATTATTTCTACGGCAGCAGAGCTTCCTTTGACTCCCGCGAAGCCCGCGACCAGGCATTGGAAGAACTCACCGAACAGATCGCCGCGCCCATAGCTAAATCCTTTGAACGTGAAATTCAGGAACAGGAATCCAAATATTGATAATTATGAATAGAATTCTTACATTCCCGTAAGACTCATTATCAAATATAAAGAATTATTATGTTGCAAGTCGCTATCACTTCCAAAGGGCAGATTACAATCCCCAAAAAAATCAGGGATGCGCTGCATCTTTCCATCGGTGATAAAATAGGTTTTGTGCTTTCCGGAGATGAGGCTATCATCAGGCCTATTTCAAAATCCGCCGCCGATGTGTTTGGCCTGCTCTCTTCCGCTTCGGACAAGGTCCGGAGTGTAGATGAAATAGATGAGCGGCTCAAACAGGCTTTTAAAAAGGGTAAAATATGAAAGCCATAGATACCAATATCCTGGTGCGTTTTCTGCTAAACGACGATAAAAAGCAGGCGGAGCGGGTTTTTAAATATTTTTCAAGAAGCTAAACAAAAAAAGACGAACGTTTCTTTGTTTCCGCACTTGTACCTCTAGAGCTTGTCTGGGTGTTAAGCGCGGTATATGGCAAGTCGAAAATGACACGGCGCTGGCATTGGAAGGCATGCTCTCTATGCCGCTGTTAGAAATTGAAAAAGCCGAAGCTGTGTTCAAAGCCCTGCTTGACGCTAAAAAGAGTAATTTTAATTTAGCGGATTTACTCATTGCGCATTGTTCAAAAGCAGCCGGCGGTGAACCTGTTCTCACTTTTGACAAACGAGCCGCTAAACACCGTTTATTTCAACAAATCTGATAATCATAACTTAATATAAAAATAGATATATGCATTCTTTTGCAGACATTTATTCAGCAGATGGAGCCAACAGATGAAAATCGGAGTTTTATTAATCTTTACCGCCAGTATTTTGTTTGCTCAAAACAAACAAGAAATCATCAACTCCGGCCAGTATTATTTTGGCAGCGGAGCTTCCTTTGACTCCCGCGAAGCCCGCGACCAGGCATTGGAGGAACTCACCGAACAGATCGCCGTGCGCGTGGCAAAATCCTTTGAACGCAAGATTCAGGAATCTTCCAAAGGTTTACATGATAATGTTAAATCCATCCTGCGCACTCACAGCTCGGCTACGCTCAAGAATGTTAAAACCGTTAAAGAACCTCTGCCGGACGGTCGGATAAAAGTCTTTTGTTATCTGTCTAAACAGGAAGTGGTAAAGATTTTTAACGAGCGCAAGCAGTTGATTTATGATATGTATCAAAAAGCAAAGCAGAATGGATCTATTGGTAATTACGCCAATTCATTAAAGTTGTATTATTTTTCAATGCTGCTGCTTAATTCGCTGCCCGAACAGAATGTGGTTTACAAGAGAATCAATTTTACAACTGATATTCCCGAACAGATTAACCGTATTATTTCCGATATTAGCTTTCAACTTGTAAATGATAAAAAGATTTCTGCAAAAGAACGTGAGATTACTTTAAAGATTGAACAAGCCGGCGCTTCTGTTTCAACGCTCGATTTTACCTTTTGGGATGGCTCTAACCAGGTTTCCGTGCAAGCCCGCGACGGGTTAGCCACATTTCAACTGTTAGGCGCCTCCGCCGCCTTTGATGATTTAAAACTCAGCGTAAAATACGCTTATTACAACGCCCGCGATGAATACAACGTTATTGCCGATTTATGGTCGGTGGTTGATAAGCCGTCGTTTAATTCCGCTAAATCCATCAGTTTGAAAAAGAAACCAAAAATTGAAACGCAGAAAATCCTATCTAAAAACTGGAATTTGAAATTAAAATTTGAGGATGAAAGTCCGGTTGCGGAAAAGATAACCAATTCCGCTGTTCAATTCTTAGATATTATTTCCGGAAATAATAAATCCGGGATTAAAGAAAAATATAAAAACGATCCTTTTCTGCGCGATAAGATTTTAAGTTATCTTTCCTTTAACCATCCAAAACCACTGGGAAAAACAGTACACGCAAAAGTAAATAAAACCCGCTCCGGTTATGAACTGCGCAAGATTCGAATGCTTCACCGTTATCCCTCAATCAATAAACAGTCAACGGAATATCTTGTTTTAGATTTTTCCGATAGAGGCGAATTGGTTGATATCAATGCAAGCGTCACCGAGAATTTATATCAACACTTTGTTGAACAGTCTATGCACGGTCAGGATTGGGGCAACCGTCAGGAGATTATCAAATTTATCGAAAAATACCGCACCGCCTATTTAACCCGCAATATTGAAACGGTAGACCTCATGTTTGCAGAGGACGCTTTAATTTTAATCGGACGCAAAATTCAGCGTAAAAAATTACCGGATAATATGGTTAATTATCAGAAATTTGGCAAAGAGCCGGATTATGAATATATCAAATTGACCAAACAAAAATATATTGAACGGCAGCGGCGCGTTTTTAATTTGCAAAAAGATATTTTTCTCGATTTTAGTTCGTTTGATATAACTCGTGTTTGACACTTGTAACTTCACAACTCAATAAAAACATGGGGTTACGCAAGACAGATTTCCCCTGTTGTACTACATTTGCTTTTAGACAAGGGCGGT
>JAUXGF010000028.1 GCA_030622395.1 Calditrichaceae bacterium | reverse complement strand
CCCGGCTTATGCAGCCACATAAACCGGGCTCCGTGATTATCCGATTTGCCAATTCCCAAATCTTTAGGGAATATTTACCGGACATCACATGTAACAAAATTTCTTTACTCTTTATTTCTTTGCCTGCAAAAGTAAATTATTATGGTAAATTTTGCAAATGGCGCGTAATAAGACGCCTTGTTTAAGAACAAGCGTTAAAAAGAATTTAAAAATGGAGAACATTTTATGAAAACGCTAATAAAATATTTGTTATCTATTTTGATATCAGCGCTATTATTTAACGCTGTATTATTCGCTTCTGACAGCTTTAATTTCCCAGGATCTTCTCAGATTGAAATATTTGAGGTTAAAGCTGAAGACGACGTAAAATATGAGCATATTACACTTGAAGGTATTTTCAATGAAGGGCAACCTGGTGAACCCGAACTTCCTGTTGAATACGTAAATCTGATTATCCCTTCAGATCAAACAGCTGTAAATATCCATGTGATTTCGAGTACAGAAAAAGAATATAAACTTGAAAAAGCACTTTTCCCCGCGCAGCACGACCAGCCCACAACTGATAGAGAAATAACCATTCCCTTTACACCACCGAAATCAGAAATATACCAAAGCGCCGTTCCCTATCCTGATAAGATTGTCATACTTATCGACCACAACTGGTTTGATGGTGATAAGCATATTGTTACCGTAGCCGTTTATCCGGTACAATACTTTCCAACAGAAAATAAAATCGTCCTGCATACGGATATTCAATACGAAATTGACTATTCTTCCGGCGCGCGGGGAGCGGTTCATGTTACAAACCGCAGCGCCCAACGAAGCGCTTTTTACACAAACATGTTAAAAAGTGCGGTTAGTAATCCCGATGACGTTCCAGATGCCACTGGCTCAAATGGATTAAGCAAAATATCAGACGGGCCGGTGCCTTTTTATGAATATGTGGTTATAACAACCAATGCCTTAAAGAATAGTTTTAGCAAACTGGTTGATTGGAAAAAGAGAAAAGGTCTGGACGCCGGAATCGTCACAGTGGAAGAAATTTTAAATAATTACACTACCGATCATATTTCCGGCATTACCGATGATGCCGGAGCCATTCGCCAGTATTTGTACGACGCTTATACGGGTGGAGGCACAGTGTTTGTTTTAATGGGAGGAGATTATAATTATGTGCCCATCCGTTATGGATGTGGGACTCATAATACGTGGGATTACCATCATAGTGGAGGTATAATCTATGACGGGTATAAAATTCCTGCTGATCTCTATTTTTGTGATTTCAACGGCGACTGGGATGTGGATGGGGCTGATCCTGATACCGAAATCCGCTATGGTGAGCCTTATAGTTCTACACCTAATTATGGAGATAATCCTGATTATGGGCCGGAAATTTTTGTCGGACGCTTACTATGTTCCTCTACTGATGATATTCTTAACTGGACAGAAAAAGTAATCCTTTATGAACAAAATCCGGGCAGGGGAGATGTCACATATTTAACTAATTCATTTATGATAGCGTCTGATCAACTGACATCACAACCAGATTATGTTAAAACTCATTTTCCAGGCTCGTTCACTCATGAAGTTTGGAAAGAATTACCTTCTGGCGGCGCTCCTAACCCAACCTTTCCTTTTGGTAATGAAGTGGTTACTGAAATGAACACAACCCGCTACGCTATCTGGAGTTGGTTCGCTCATGGTTCGCCAATATCAACGGTCTGTAAAGCTAACCTGTATAATAAAGATATTCCTACAAAATCCTATTTACGTGCATGGGACAATTTGGATATAGCGCCGGGCGCTAATGAACCAGGCAATGGAATGGATAATCTAAATAATGCAAACCATCCTGCTCTTGTTTATTCTCTATCCTGCGAAAATATGCCATTTGACGATTTTGAAACTAATTCAGGTCAACGTAATTTGGCGGAAGCGTTTACATCTATGTTTTCAGGAGGCGGTCCTGCCTTTTTAGGCAATACAAGATTTGGATGGGTAGGTTCTTCATATAGATTATACCAAAAATTTGCCGATTTATTATCAGCAGGTGGGTCAAACCTTCATCTGGGCGTATCTGAAGCTGTTTCCAGGCAAAACAATACATCAATGAAACACTATTTAAGTTACTCCCACAACCTTGTCGGTTGTCCTGAAACAAAAATGTGGACGCAAACTCCTTCTTTTTTTGCGGGTGTAACAGTTACTGATGGCGGCACATATTTAACGGTCAATGCCGGTGTTTCGGATTGCGATATATCGGTTTGTAGCATAGATAATGGACAAAGTTATCATTTATTAGCCAGCGGCGTTTCAAGTTATACCTTTACAACCAGTATCAGGCCTTTGTATGTAACCATATCCAAAGATCATTATTTGCCATTTGTGGGTATAACAGGCGGTTCAATTTCTAGTGATATTACATTATATGGGAAACTTCAAGTTATTGATGATCTTACAGTAAACAGCGGTGTAAATTTAACAATTGAATCTGGTACCGTAATATTGTTCAAATATAATAAACTAATTACTGTAAATGGTACTCTTACAGCTTCAGGCACATCATCTTCACCCGTTACTTTTACGCGCCCTATCGGTTCCACATTATTGTGGAAAGGTATTAAAGTAAATGGTATTGCTAATATTGATCATGCAATTATAGAATATGCGCAAAAAGGCGTACAATTTTATGCAAATTCATCCGGAACCGTTTCCAATTCTGAATTACTTAATAATAGTTTTTCTGGTGTTTACATCAAAGATACAGTACATCCCGAAGTTGCATATTGCCAAATTCACAATAATGGTAGTTATGGTATTTATGTATACAATTCAAATTCAAATAGCGAGTGGTTAAATTTAAGTAATAATTCAATTCATGATAATAATTATTGCGGTATTCATTTGAGTAATTCTTCTCCTTTTATTTTAGGTAATGAAATATACAATCATGATTATGGAGTAATCGCTGTTACAAATTCATCTCCATATTTGGGTAATTATGGAGAATATGGCAACAATGATATTCATAATAATGTTTATGGTGTTGCATCAAGTGTAAGTAATCCCTTTTTGGGGGAGGAATCATGTACAATTCATGGCGGTAATAATCAAATTACTTCCAATTCATCTTATCATATTAAAGCTATAAATAACAGCTATGTTCAGGCAGAACTCAATTGGTGGGGTTATTATCCACCTCATAGTTCAGATTTTTATACCAGCGGCGGTTCTACCATAGATTATACTCCCGCTTTGCCTTCTCCGCCCACTTTTAACAAATCATCTGGCGATTCACCGGAAGAGTCGGATTACGATTCCGAATTTTCTTCTAATGAAAATAGTTTCTCATCTGAATCAGATTATATGCAATATTATGATTCAAAATGGCCTTTGGAACGAAAATTGATTTTCGCCAGAGATATCTTTTGGCTTGGTGATATTAAAGGCAGCCAAAGTATATGCAAAGATGTTATGGAATTTTACCCTGATTCATCATTGGCTTTTTTTGCTTTGGATATTTTATGGCAATCCAGCCGTAAAGCCGAACCAGGCAGCGCTTACGATCTGGAATCTTTTAAAAAATATTTGCTTGAATTATCATCAAAAAAGGAGAAGAAATCCCTTTATGGTTATTCAGATATTATATATGCTGGTTTTGAAAACGATAAATCATTAACTTCTTCTTGTGATAAAATTTATAATGAATACAAAGACACATTTTTGCCCAAACTTGCTCTGTATAAAAAGTTTATGTACTATTATAACGAACAGAATGATTTAGAGAAAGCCAAAGAAGCAGCTGACCAATTGAAGCATGAATATCCTAATTCATTAGAAGCAGAATCAGCCATGTCTCATTTTAATGATAAGAAATCCTCTTTGGCAAAATCTTCTTTTTCAGATGAATTGCTAAATAATAAAAGCTCTACTTTACCGGATAAATATGCTTTAACATCTAATTATCCGAATCCTTTTAATCCAACAACTTCAATTGAATTTTGACTTCGAAAGGATTCAAAAGCTGATATCGTTATTTATAATTCGCTTGGACAATTTGTAAAAAAGGTTTCCTATAATTTGCTTCCGGCCGGCATTCACAATTATTTTTGGGATGGTAAAAATGAGAACGGAATCAATATGTCCAGCGGTCTATATATTCTTCATTTTAGCGCCCAATCATTGGAAGAAGATAAAGAAACATTTTCCAAATCCATCAAAATGCTTTTGATACGTTAATGGGTAACAAAACAAATAATAGATGGGGATATTTATTTATCCCCGTCTGTTTTATATTATCATCCAATTTATTCGCTGAACATCCTGATTCTGCTCTTAAAAAAATTAGTGAAAGGTATGCCTATTTTACTTTTGCATCCAAATCATTTAATATTGATATAAAAACACTTTTGACTGTTGTATTTGTGGAACGCACTCTAAATTATGACTGGAAGGATGGCGCTTTAGATATCCCCCTGGCAAGATCGGGTTATAATAGTTCCATTGGATTTTGTCAGTTGAAATTAAAAACCGCTTATTTTATTGAAAAAGCACTTTCCGATTCTACAAATTCTTTTTATGCGGGAATTAAATATTGTGATTTACTCAATGTTAGTAAAAATCCAAATGAAATAATACATAAACTGCTTAACGATTCATTAAACATACATTACGCAGCCGCATATCTAAGAATTATTCTTTCATATTGGGAAAGAGCTTGCCATAATATCTCAAATCGTCCCGATATTTTAGGTACTCTTTACTCAACAGGTCTGTTTCTTCCCTCGGGAGAAGTACGTAAACCCAATGACAGTCCCAAAGCTAATTTTTTTGGCAAATTAGTCTTTAAGTATTTAAAAACAGTTCCTTAAGAACTTATACAAATGGTGTATGATATTTTCCCATACTTTTAATATAAAATTTGTTAAGGTATATTACACCTTAAAGAATCATTCAGCACAATTAAAAACCATTTATCATTTTAGTATTACAAATAATACGTCTTTCGGAAACATAAACACCAGCAAAATTATTATTGCTATTATCAATAAATTCTTGTCTCATAAATATATATCATCCCAGCGCATATTAAGTATATTGTCAGATAATTGATTTCGGAAGTTTATGTCAATTGTTTTTTAGATAAAGACTTCGATATTTAAAGAAGTATAGGATATAATCTAATCCATACGAAATTACAGCCGCAATAGAAGCGCCGGTAATTCCCATTGCAGGTATTAAAATTAAATTTAAAATTAAAAATACAATTTGAACAATTATTGTTATATTGCGTATTTCCCGCCCTCTTTTCTGCGCTTTAAAAAACATTGTATATGGGATGGATAAGCTTTTAAAAACCGAAGCTATGGTTAATAATGTTACTATATCGATAGTTGGTAAAAACTGCTTAGAGAAAATATCTAAAACAATAAATTTTCTGAAAATTATTAAAAGTAATGCAGGAAATAATACAAATATTAGATTAATGTATAAATATTTCTTAGTAATGCAATTTTGATTAGCAAATTTTTTATAAGAACTTATTGATAAAGCTGATGAAAACTGGGAAAGAGGATAGGTTAATGCAAATCCAAGTGAATAAAAAGCTAATTGTTGTACGTCCAAAAAGTAAGCTATAATAAACTTATCGATATGGTAGAAAAAAGCTGATAAAATATTTACTATATATAAATGCGATCCGAAGTTTTTAATTTCACCGGTTAATTTATTAAAATGATATTTGATATGTTTAAAAGATGGTTTAAGAATAAAAATGAATGCAATAACAACGACTAAGATATTTAATAAATATGCATAGATAGAGTTCTTAAGCGTAAAGATTCCAAGCATAGATAACAGTAATATAGAAATTACATAAAATAATCTCGGCAAGAAAGTAAACGCGCTTAGTTTACCTATATGTCCTAATCCACGCAAAATGATTTGAAACATAGATTGAAATAATATCGCAAATACAAAGGGAAAAAATAGTAACAATAAAAAGTTTATTCTTATCTTGAAAATAGAGTCAAAAAATTGTGAAAGACAGAGGATTGCTAAATTGAAAAATATTCCAAGAATTACAGTTAATATTATAGTCGTTCCTGAAATTTCTTTTGTTTTTTGTTTATCTTGTTCCACAGCAATTAAACGCGAGGATGCTTCAAAGAGACCAAAACTAAAGAAAACATGAGTGAAAACTATTGTGTTGATACAAAGACTAAACATGCCATATTCTGCAACCGACAGCAGAGTTGTGTTAATTTTTGTAACAATAAAACCTAATAATAGATTTAGTATCATTGAGAAGTAAAGTATGGCAGGTTTTCTAACCCTTTTCAAATTATGATTTAATTGGATTAACACTTTTTATTCCTGGAATTTATATAAATAGCAGCATGTTAATATAGTTTAATCGGGTTATTTATAATTTGCGACGCGTATATTTCATAATTTAAAGCTTTCATAAATCGAACTCAATTTTTGACTCTCTTTTTCCCAGTTTAATATGCGGGCAGCCTTAAAACAATTGTCTTTCCATTCCCTTAACTGTTCCGGATTTTCTATCATACTTTTAATAGATTCTGAAATCTGTTTCGGGTCGGTTGGATCTGTTACCATGCCGACATTGTATTTGGATATATATTCTTCTAATGTCGGAATCCGGCTGGCTAAGACCGGCACGCCGGCCATGATATATTCAAAAAATTTATTGGGAAGAGCAAACTTATGATTTAAAGAAACCGGTTCGAGCAGAGAAACGCCGACGTCAGCCTGAGAAGCAAATGATACAATAAAATCGTTGCCGACGAATTTTTGAAAATGGACCTTATGCTCAAGGTTAAGTTTTTTTACTAATAAGCGTAAAGAAGATTCAATCGAACCTTCCCCGACTAAAAGCAAATTAATATTGTTAATCTCAGAAATCGCTTTAATTAAATTTTCAAGACCGCGTCCGGGCATGAAGTAGCCATGAAAGAGTACAAACGGATGTTTTAAATTTATGCGCAGGGAATTATCGTCAGGTAATTTTGGAATTTGATAAGAAGGAAGGTTGCGGATAACTTCGATTTTGTTTAAAACCGGATAGCGTTTTTTATATAATTGGGCGATAGGTTCAGAAACTGTTATTAAAACATTAACTTTTTTAACAATCATTTTTTCGATAGAAAGCCATACAGCCCGACGAATTGGGCGCTTATCAAAAATACCGAGACCGGCAAAGTATTCGTTGGCGTCATAAATTAGGATACTTTTATTAAACAACTGCCGAAGGATAACAGCCGGTATTACCCATAGCCCGCGAAAATGTACAATATCATATTTTTTTAAGAAAAATTTAAAAAAAAGTTTGAGGTTAAATATTATAAATTTTAACGGACCTTTATCCAGCGGAACCGTTATTTTTTTTACGTTTAATCTATCAATACTTTCTTTGTAGTCTTTACCTTTTTCTCCCAAAGAAAATATCTCGACTTCAAAGCCTGCCTGCCGGGCGGTTTCTATTTGATTTAATATCCGCCGCCGGTATTCAATCGGTTCTATTGTAACATATAAGATTGTTTTTTTCATTTTCGCAGCGCCTTTATGGTGATGCGGCTGATACTCTCGTTATTTTTTAGGATCAAAAAATTGTTATTAAAACAATAATTTACTTTTGAATCCTCTAATTCAATTTCAAAATTATTTGAAGGGAAAAGCAGTGAAAAGCGGCTTAAGTTAGATGGAAACGATAACTCAAAGGTTAAGCCGTTTTTTAAATAAGTGATTTTATCAACTTGGATTTGTTTTCTTTTATTCTGCCAATCCAACTGTTCGTTCAGTGTATCCAGAAAAACATTTTCTTTTTCTATCAATTTTAAAAAATAGTCCCAAAAAGAGGGATACAATTCCGGCTGATAAAGATTATTTTGATGCCAGAGGGCTGTTAAAAGACCGTGATATTTTTTTACTTGTGAAATGATTTTATTTACAACGGTCAAAGATTGTTCAATATTTTTCCCTTCGCCGGGCAGGGTGTTTTCGAAGAAGGCGGTAGAAAATTCTGTAATATTTAATTCGGCGTTATTACGATGATCAAAGCAATTGAAGGGATGGGCGGCTCCGGCGCGGAAGCCGCTGAATTTGCGGTAAATTAAACCGGCGTTGTATGTTAAATTTAATTTCCGGGCAATTATCCAGATTTGTGGAAAAAGACAGCGCAGGTAATGATGCCGCATTCCGTGGATAGTTATATTTGCCGCTTTTTCCAATTTCCGTTTTTCTTTTAAATATCTTTTCGGACGATCAAAAGAATAGCGGCTTGGATGGAAGGCGATTTCATGATTATCATTTTTTAATTGAGCAAAAAGCTCTTTAAATTTCTTGCTTTTAATGTTATATCTAAAATGGGCGTCTTCCATGTATTTGGGAATAAAAAAAAAGGTAGCCCGCCAATTTTTCTGTTTATAGAAATTGAGCAGTCTGTCAAAACCCCAGGCGTTTTGATCTTCCGTATCGAGCGCTTGACGGGTTTTATTTTTATATAGACTTAGACTAATGAAAAGTTTAATAAAGAATTTTTTTAAGGGATGATAAGCGCGCGTCATATCTACGTCATGCGTCAGAGCAATCCCAAACTCTTCGCCGTTGGGATAGGCGGCTTTTTTAATTACTATTTGATTAGTTTCTTTAAAAATGTTATCAATAATACCGCTAAACCAATTTGATAGAATATCAACTGCCGGCAATTTGAATTTGTCATATTTATACAAAATACTTTTTGTGACAGCGGCGTCGACCTGGTCGGGGTGGGTGAAAGATAATTCTTCAATGCGCGCAAGATGAAAGTAAACATTTGCCGGCAAATCCAGTTGAAGGGTATGGCAATTTTTATGTTTCTCCAGTGATACGTTTGAAGATTTTCCTATCACAGGAACGGCTTCATTATTTATTTCTAATTCCTGCCAGGTTAAATCTGCTTTATCTATATTTTCTAAAATTATATTTTGAGGAATATGGATAACGCCGCCGTTAAATTTAAAAGGGCGGGGAACAGGCGCGTAAACAATTAAGACGCTGTTTTCGGGGATTGTTTCAATATCTGTTATCCAATCATAAAAATAACCGAGGCTGTTTAAAATAAAATCAATTGTGTATTGTACGGCGGGCGTGATAAATTCATTTTTATAACAATACAGTTTCATTAAAATTTTCCCAAAATGCTGCGTTTGAGTATATGCTGCCGTTTTCTTATCCCGCTTAAGAATTTTATATAACTGTTTTTGTAATAACCGACATTAAAAAAGACGTCCAATTCGCCGCCAAAACTGCGTTTGAATTGTTCAAAGGTTTGAGTATTGGCGCCTAAAAAATCGAATTGCTTTCCTGTAAATTCGGGGCGCTGCATCAAATCGGCGTAAAGGTATTCCGTAAAATGGCTGTTTCGATATTTCTTGTCTATCCCGGCAAATAGGGCGTAAACCTTTTTTTGATCGGATAAAACGATGATTCCCGCAATAGTCTTGTCTTCACTATTCAGGTAGAAAAGCCGGCCTATGTTTTGTTCTAAAATAATTTCAAACAGTTTTTGTAACTTTGCTTCAGCAACAGGGGGAGTGGTTTTATGATATTTGTAACTTTCCGCCACAAATTTTACTAATAGAGTAATTTCATCTGACTGCACAACAGAAAGATTTTCCTTTAATGAAACGTTAATCTTCCTGCGTAACGCCTGGCTGAATTGATTTTTTAACTGATCAAAGTCGATAAGATTAAAAGTATAGGTATAGGATGGCGAAACAGTAAAATTTTTCCATAAATAGGGGCGGACGTCAATTATTCCGTTAGAAAGGGGAATATCAACATAAGCGTAGGTTTTTTGAAGTTCATCCAGCAGCAGGTTTGTAATCTGGTGATATTCGGCGATTATTCCGGAAGATTTTAGCGATGAAGTTTTGTATAAAATTCCCTGGTAAGGAGTTACGGGAACATTAGTCAATGATTTGATTTTGAGAACGTTTTTAGGCCAGTAAAGGATTCCGCCGTTAATTTCATCATTTTTAAAAACGGTAAGTATATTAAAAGGACGTCCGAATACGGTATGAATAATTTCCGCCCAGTGTGTGGTGTGAAAGATCGTTCCGCTATTTGTCGTAAAAATAAAACGATCCCAGAGATTGTATTCTCCGGGATGCAATTTACGAACTGAATATTTTTGTTGGTTATCAGTCATTTTTTAAAATTTAAAGTTCCGGTTATTGGGCTATTGCAGAGTAATCCCGATCTATTCATTCCCGACGGTTCGGGATGCCACGAAGTCACAAAGACACGAAGAATTAATAAGTTAGGATTGTTTGAATTTAAAAATATTATTTTTTCTTTCAGTCAGAATTCTTTCTATTAAATATAAATTTTAAAAGGCTTTGTGTCCCCGCCTGCTACGCCGTGCCCGCCGGCAGGCACGGGCAGGTTCGAATCTTTATTGCTATGAATAGTTCCGATCCATTCTTCCACTTACCCCAATATTCCAACACTCCATTACTCCATTATTCCAATTCTTCATATTCAATTTATCCCTGCTTCAGCAATTTGGCGATTATTGCTTTTTGAACATGCATACGGTTTTCAGCTTCATCAAAAACAATTGATTGTTTGCTGTCGATAACTTCATCGGTAATTTCATCGCCGCGGTGCGCAGGCAGGCAGTGCATAACATAAGCGCCGGGACGGGCATGTTTCATTAGCTCGCTGTTGACCTGATATTTCATAAACACATTGCGGCGTTCCTGCGCTTCGCTTTCCTGTCCCATACTTGCCCAAACGTCTGTATAAACGACGTCGGAGTCTTTAACAGCAGCTACCGGGTTGGATGTTACCTCAACCGTACTGATATTTTGATTGCGCGTATAAGACAGCGTTTTATTATCCGGCTCGTAACCGGAAGGCGAACAAATAACTAAATGCATGGGCAGCTTAGCCGCAAGATTTATCCATGAATTAGCTACGTTATTGCCGTCGCCGATGTAAGTTACTTTGAGATCGTTTAAATGTTTGCGATGTTCCAAAACCGTGAAAATATCCGCCATGATTTGGCAGGGGTGATTATAGTCGGTTAAACCGTTTATTACAGGAACCGTAGCATACTCAGCCAGCTCCAATATATGAGCATGATCGAATAAACGCGCCATAATAATTTGGTTATAGCGGGAAATGACCTGGGCAATATCCTTAACGGCTTCACGCTTGCCTATGCCTATGTCGTTTGGCGAAAGGTAGAGAGCGTAACCGCCAAGCTGATACATGCCGGTTTCAAATGAAATACGCGTGCGTGCGGAAGGCTTGGCAAAAATCATCGACATGGACATGCCTTTACAAATATGATGCTCTTCTGCGTGTTTGGTTTTTTCTTTTAATTCAGCGGTTAGATTAAAAATCGCTTCAATTTCTTGTTTTGTATAATCTGCAATAGAAATAAAATCTTTGTTCACATTAACCTCCGTTAGATTCTTGGTAATATTTTACCTGTTTCACAAATTAAGTAAAAAAACACAAAACTGTCATTTCGAAGCGGAGCGAGAAATCTTTTCCTATCCATTTTATCCCGATAAACAGGGTGTTGCTCTAGTGTTTTTCCTGTCATTTCGAGGATCTTTTAACGATCCCGAATCGTCGGGAT
>JAUXGF010000264.1 GCA_030622395.1 Calditrichaceae bacterium | reverse complement strand
TTAATATCAACCGGAATATGCATTAGTTTGCTTCTTAACGCCGTTATAGAAGGAGACTCAATGGCATATTTTTCAAGAAACGCTTTAGCTCCCTCATAGTCGCCGGCAGCTTGAATGATTAATACTTTATGCGCCAATTCCTTTGCCGCTTCATAAATCTTATCAAAATTTACTTTTACTTTTTGTTTTGTTTCATCGTATTCATAGCCGCCTTTTTCCAATAAATAATTATAAATGATTGCATTGCCGGCGCCGTGAGCTTCATTTATTCCAAAGCGGATAGAACGGAATGTGCCGGGTAAAAACGTCGCCCATATTTCTTTTTCAAACGATTCGGGATATACGCCTTTCTTTATCATAAACAGATTATTATACATACCGAGTATATCGGCTTTGCATTCTTCTATTTTGGAGTAGGTCTCTTTTAATTCCTTTTTAACTTCTGTCTTCCTGCCGTCAATAGTAATAACGCCCGGACCTACGCCGTGAGAAATTTCATGCATTAAAGTATGATTAAAAAAGCCGTCGAATGTAACATATTGCAATTGTTCTTCATCTATAATTATTTTAGCGATAGGCATTAACTGTTTTTCAAATTTCGCCTCATGTATGTTTTTCAGTAGAACCTTTTTAGAGCCCTTTGCTTCGCGGACACGTTCGTCATTCGGTAAATTGAAAGCTAAGGTTTGCACGCCCGCTTTGGTATCCCCTGCCGAAAACACTTCCTGCACAACCATAACCGGCGATTCAGCGCCGCGGTTAAAATTCTTATGCTCTTCCGGATTGGGCAGATTCTTTTCAATGTCATTTAAATAGCCGCCGAAAATAGATAATTTTTTACTTTCAACCGGATCTTTCAGGGTTAAGAAACATTCAAAAGCCGCTTTATAATTGAATAGCTCATCCTCATAAACTTCATAAGGACCTATAACCACTTCGATGGTGTGATCTTTCAAATCCATCCAGGCCATGTCGCTTTCAAAATAATCATCGGTTTCAAAACCAACGGCGCGGGTTAATAAATATTTTTTTAAAGACGGATTATCGGCATAGTCCGCGGCTTCGCGCAATAATTTTACGGCGCGGCTGAGCGGCTCTTTGTAATATTCGGAATATGGAATCGCCGTTAGTTTAGCGCCATCGCGGCGGATAACTGTAAATTCGGAGGTAAAGGCTTTTTCATCTTCGGGAAGATTTTTAATCCAATCCTGGAATTCCTGTTTTGTCATATCCTGTGGATAGAAATTAGCGCCGGCAGGTTTTTCAGCGCCGCCATAAAAAGGTTTGTTGTGCTCCAACCTGTTAAACGGTCCCGCCATAATATTGAAAAGATCAAAGGTTAGTTTTCCCATTTCCGTATCGGCGTTCTTCAGTTGATCCTTAATTTCTTTATTTTTTGAATAGACCTGGTCTAAAAATAATTCATCCATAACTTTTGCCGCCTGATACAATTTATCCACAACCACTTTCTGACGTTCATTAAGCAGCGACTGGTCATACTTTATTTCGATGACTGCAAATTTTGCGATTTGTTCTTTTAACATTTTCACTTTTTCACCATTGTTTTCTTTTTGTGTACATCCGTTTAAATTCAAAAAAATAACCATTGTTAAGCTTAGCGATAAAAACGTTTTCATAAAACTGTCCTTTCATAAAATTTATTGTTGATAAAACTTTATAATTTTAACGGTAATGGCTGCGAAGCAGCGACCGCCAATCTTATTTTTCTAACTGTTAACTTACTGTAAACCAACTTTATCGTTTTTGCTTTTTAAGATAACAAGGTTGGCATAATTTTATTCAAATATTCAAAATGTAAAAAATATACCTCCAAGAAATTGTAATTGATCAATCTTTGATTCTGCAAATAATTCTTTAGGCTCTTGACTACTTTGAGGATCATATACTCCACGTAGTATTTTATATTTAACTTGTGGAATCCTATACAATACTCCGGCTCTCACATTAAACCGATTGAATACTTTTAAGGATAATTCAAAACTTGGTCCATAAGTAAATTTTATATCTTTCGTTTCGTTTTTGTGGATTGTTTCCTCTTCAAATGTATAGATATTTTTTTCAATAATCCGGTTAGTAAACTTAGTATCTGTAATCCCTAAGGCTATACCAAAATTCAAGGATAACATCTTATAAAAATTATAATGATATAAGAAAAAACTATCTACAAGCAATTGTGATACATGAATTTTTTCGGTTTTATTAAATTGCAGATCAACTAATAATATGTCATTATGTTTTCCATAAGTCAATTGAAGACGCCAAATTAGAGGAAAATTACGAGTTAAATTAATTTCAATAGCCCCACCGAACTGTTTTATATCCCAATTAGTTTCATCAAATCTTATTCCCTCATTAGTAAAACGCAAAATTGGTTCTCTACTTTCACCTAATGCGAATAAACTTATAACACCAAACCTAAGAGTTTGAGAATAACTATTAGATATAAACGTAATACAAATTAAGATTAATAAAGGGAGCTTTCTCATTCCACTAATTTCCCATTTTTAATAATTTGGCGGTATAACAATCATCTTGCCATATATATAATAATAGCGTTATAATAGATCATTTTTACTTTTTCATATCCCGATTTTCAGAGATGACGTTAACGTAACAATCAACTAATCAGCAATCTTAAATAAAAAAGCGGGTTTGCCAGCCGTTTTCTGGGAATTTTATTAGCCATCATTCCGCTGATAATCTCGCGTACTTCATCATTACGCGCCGCTTTATTTATGACAAAATTTAAAAGAAATCGAATTCTGCCTACTTTTTGAAGTTTAGCGCTTATTTGTAATTCATTTCCTAATTCATCCCAAAGCCGCTTATCATAACGCGACAGGAATTTTTCACTAACGTCATTTGTATCAATTGCTTCCTTTGCCGCTTTAACCGCCTGACGGGCTGAATAGAGCGCGTTTCCTATGCCCTCCCCTGTGAACGGGTCTACAAGTCCGGCGGCGTCTCCTAATAACATAACTCCGTTTCCATAATTTTTACGATGCTTACTGCCCACAGGTAAGTTCCATGCTTTCGGTTCTTCAAGAGGTTCCGCCTCGCTGAAACGTTCTTTAAAATCAGGACTTTCGACAGCCTTTTTAAAAACTTCTTTTAAATTGATTTTATTATCTTTTAATGTTTTATGCAGCATTCCAATCCCGACATTAGCTTTACCGTCATCCAGAGGGAAAATCCACAAATAGCCCGGCTGCACTTCCTTTGTATAATGTAATTCAATTTGTTTATTTAAACCCTTAACATTTTTATAATACTGCCGCAGGGCGACAACCCAGTGCTGCGGCTCAAATTTATAAAGTCCGGCTTTATGGGAGACAACGGAATTGCAGCCGTCGGCGCCTAATACAATAGATGCATAAAATTCCTTTTCCATTCCGCTGTCGCTTTCTTTTCCGCACACGCCTTTTACATAACCGTTTTCTACAATCAAATCATTAACCTTAAATCCTTCAATAGTTTTATGAGCTGCTTTGCGCGCTTCTTCAAATAAAAATTGATCAAAGATTTTTCTGCGTATAACAAGACCGCTTGGTATCTCATTTTCTTTGTCGCTTAAAAAATCAATGCTAACCTCAGTATGATCCGGACTTCCAAAAGTGACTGAATCAACTATAGCGCATGGTAATTGTTTGGCTTTATCAAGCAAATTTAATTCTTTAAGAATATTCATAGATTTACCGGAAACAGCGTCGCCGCAAATTTTATCGCGAGGAAAAATATATTTTTCTAAAAGAAGGGTTTTTAATCCGTGCCGGGCGGCGTAGATAGCTGAGGCTGATCCTGCGGGACCGCCGCCAACTATAATTAAATCATAAGATGAATTTTCAGTAGTCATGTAAATTTCCTTTGAATTTAAGAAGCTATAAGATTAACAAATTATTCAATTTATTTCAAGTCAGGGGATTTATAACAGTTGAATTTCTAAATTGAAATTTATCCCGAAGCGTCGGGACAAATAGCAACTAACAAATTACAAACCTGTCTGCTACGGGCACAGTAAATAACAATTTTCAAATAAGAAAAAATAACCAAACGGATGAAAACAAGCGCCCATGGGAATACATCCCGATTCGGGGCTGGATAATAATGTCGAATTTCATCCCTTCTCAGAGAATCCCAACGATCTGGATTTATCTTGACACGATGAACCGCTTGTTAGGCTTTGCTACAACTGTTTAATGTCAATAGTTTTAAATTCAAATCTATTTCGCTCTGTATATTTAATACTTTGATGTTTCGCGTTTTAATTTTTTTGAATTTAATTTTTATTAATCAATGTTTTCACTTTTTCTACTATGTTTTCGCCTCTTAAATCTTTTGCTATAATTTTGCCTTCAGGAGAAATTAAAAACGTGGTTGGATATCTCGTAATATTATACTTATCTAAGGTTTCACTGTTTGCAATAACATTTTGATAAGTTAAGTTATAGGTTTTTAAAAAAGATGATAAATCAGATTTTTTATCTTGTGCAATTCCAATGATTTGGAGTTTTTCTCCAGAGATTGATTTCCCCAATTTCTTTAAGTTTGGTAATTCATGAATACAGGGTCCACACCAGGTTCCCCAAAAATCTAAAAAAACAAATTTCCCTTTATATTTTGACAATTTAATAATTTTACCATCAATGGTATTTAACTCAAATTCCGGAGCTATTGAGCCAATTTCTACTACATTGAAATTCTCTAAATTTCGTAATTTTCTCTCTGCACTTTCATTAAGAACATATTCGCTATTTGGATAATCATTTATTAGTATATTAAAATATTTTATCGCCTTTTGTTTATTATGAGCAGCTCTTCCTAAACTAAATGCAAAAATGTGCCAGCTACCTCTTTCATTTAATAATTTTGCACACAATGTTTTATTGCCTGAACTCGATAAAAAAGAATTTAGGAAATGTTCATCAAAGTTTTCATCTATATTGTATAATTGCCGT
>JAUXGF010000108.1 GCA_030622395.1 Calditrichaceae bacterium | reverse complement strand
GAGCCATACTGCGCACCGCAGAAATTACCGCTGTAGATATAATTGTAATACCGCAAAAAGGCAGCGCCCAAATCAACGCTACAACGGCAAAAACTTCGGCCGGGGCTTTGTTTAATATAAAATTATATCAAGCGGGCGATATCCCGAATTTAATTGAATCGCTGCGCCAAACAAACATTCCCACTTATGCCGCAGCGTCAGGCGCCAAAAAGAATATCTATGAAGTGGATCTAAAAAAATCGGCGGCAGTCATTATTGGCAGCGAAGGCAGGGGAGTGCGTAAGAATTTAGTGGATTTATGCGATGCATCCATTTCGATCCCTCAATATGGAAAGGTTAATTCGTTAAACGCTTCAGTATCCGCTGCGGTAATCCTTTATGAAGTAATCCGGCAAAGGCATTATAGCGGAGAAGATTAAAAAATGAAGAATTGAATTAATGAATTATTGAATTGTTGGATTGAAATATTATAACGAAAGGAATGTAATTATGAGAAAAATTACAATATTGCTGTTTTCATTAATTTTAGTATTTGCTTTTAGCGCATTTTCACTTGCCGGTGACGATGATGTGAAAATTGAATCTAAGTTCGGGGGCACGATTCAAGTCTGGGGAAGTTTTGGACAGGCTTCTGACACAGACTCAACTGGTAATCAATTTGGATTTGGGTTAAGACGGATCAGGGTTCGTTATTATACAAACATCGGCGATAAAATTAAAGGATACATTCAGGTTGAAGCGATCAACGCTAAATTGTGTGACGCTCGTATTGAGTATTATTTTACGCCGGATATGCACATTCGTATGGGTCGTTTTGTCGGTGCCAGTCCAAGAGGGGGCGCAAATACTTCGCACACTAAAATCGATATCATAGATCGCGCCCAGTCGGCAATCTATTGGACAAAAAATACAGTTGGCAGCGATTACCGTGATTACGGCGCGGAGTTCAGAGGGAAATTCAGCGATCTGGAAGTTCGTCTATTCCTGCACAATGGCGACGGCAGTTTTAATCTGCGGGCGCGCCAGGGCGACGACGCAACAGGAAGAAAGCAAAACGAATCTCTTGCAGCCAGCGGAATGTTGATTTATAAACCTAAAGCCGTAAAAGGATTGGAAACCGGCGGACATTTCGGAATCGGCAACAAAGATATAAACGAATACACAACGTATTCCGGCTATGTTTACTATGAACCCAAGCCCTTGCGCATTAAAGCCGAAGTTATTGGTCTAACAAAGCCTGAAGCGCAAGAGGATACGGTAAAAAATAAATGGGTCGATAAATCTATGTTAGGATATTACGTGTTTGCCGCTTATGGAATCACACCGAATGTTGAACTTTTAGCGCGTTTTGAAACGCTTGATCCTAATACGGATTCCAATTTAGGCAAAGACGACGAAACCAATTATATTACAGCGGGAATTTCATATAAACAGTTTGCCGGTAAAATCAATTCTAAAATTACCGCCGCCGTTGTTATACCGCAGGAAGCCGGAGACGAAATTGATAATATGACGGCATATATACAGTTTCAAATTGTCTTTTAAACAGGGGGCTTAGCCCAGGGACGATTGAAAATAGCCCCTCCCGATGAATCGGGGTGGGCTATTATCAAATGTCCCTACCGGGACTGCGTTTTTGCAATTAAATAATTTTATGGGTCTATGTCGAATAGTGTGGGTAATTTCAAATTATCTAAAATCTTTAAATTCAGTGTAGATCAGTGCTGTTTGCGGCACAGCGTCCCTGTGTCAAACAAATGCGAGATGCTACCCTGTTCAGCATGACAGATACGCACTGTCATGCTGAGCGGATGCGAAGAATCCCTCTTGGGAGCGGCTAATTATGCGCAACAGCCTGACCATTGTGATCGAAACGGACTGCTTATCTAAAAAAATATCTAAACCCTATTGCCACGTCTATGTCAAAATCCGTATCAGGGAAAAGATCCAGAGTTGGAACAATTTCGAAAAAAGCGTCAAAAGGATGCGAGGCAAAAATGTAATTTAAACCGAGCGGGACGCGGACTCCAATATTAGCGCTGTCATTACCGCCCTTTTGAAATCGACCGCCGATTCCATAATAAAATGGTAAACTCCCTTTAGCAACTTTTATTAACTCATAGTTATGGAATAAAAAATTGGCATGCAAATGAAACGAACCCTTGTCGCCGAGCGACCAGGCTGCCGCGCCGTCGATTGCCGTTCTGCCGCTCTGCCATGCTTTTAAACTTATACCGGTAGGCTCTCCAATTATTATGCCTAAACCAAAGCCCCCGGATTGAGCGTTTACCATGTTACATAAAGTGAAAAAGACAATTGGTATTATGATCTTATTACGCATTTTCCAACCCCTTTTTTATACTACTTAAAATTCTAAAATAAAAAGATAAAAATACAAAAAAACTTTCAAAATTCAAAAGGAAAAATATCAAGCATTGTAAAACCTCTGAAAGGGATGGGGAATTAAATAATTTATTTCATAAGGGTATGATTTACCTGAATCACCATGAGATTTACCTGAATTGCCACGAGATTTATCTCGTGGGGCCTAATTAATTCCCTAAAATTGGGGTTTTAACCCCAATTAATAAACGGAAGTTTTGTATGCCATTGCAGAAGAATACCAGTTATTTATAGAAAAATATGGGGTTGAGAGTTGTTGACAAAGATAGGGGTTAAAACCCCAGTGTATTTTGCAGGGCATTTAACCCACGAGATAAATCTCGTGGCAATTCAGATAAATCTCGTGGCAATTCAGATAAATCTCGCAGCGATTCAAATAAACATTCTGTCAATCTAAAAGAAATCCGGTAATAGAGCTGCGTCTGATAGTGATGGAAACATCCAACTTTTTCTCAATTTAGAAATTTAGGCGCTATAAAAAATCTTTTGTAAATATTATACGACCATAGACAACTTGAAAGCCAAGCTTTTCTACATTATGCTGCGAAACGCTTCCCGGAAATGTAATTGTCATAGCAAGATTACATCCTTTGGATATAGAATGGTTTAACCGGCGTTTTAACAAATCCGTTTGAATTCCCAAATTTCTATGTTCAGGCAATGTACTTGTGCCAATAAAAAATACAGTGTCTTTATTAATAACCATCCCGCCGCCGCCAACAGGTTCATTATTTCTATAGGCGGTAAAGCAGGCGGTATTAGGTTGGTGGAAAAATATTTTTGAGATATTATCAGAAGAATCAATTACCTCTTTAGTATAAATTGATGAATCCGAAGCGTCGCTATTTTCAAGAAACCCTTTTGTGACTGTCTTATCAAAAACGTCAATATTGTCTTCGCTTACTTGTTGGATATGATTATCGGCAGGTTCTTTGTATATATCTTTGCCGGATAACGGTTTTATCAGCATTGTTGTATAATCGCTTATTCGATACCCGCGATTCATTAATATTTGGGTTAAACTCATGTCTGCTAAATGTGAAACGTCAATTTTTACGGACGATTTATTTTCTTTGAAAAACTCTTCTAATCGGATAATCTCATCTTCGTAAACCTTGCCTGTTAATCCCAATCCCAATGCCACAGAAATGGAAGGATAGCCGTTTGCAAATATTGCATAACCGCTTCCAAATTTTTTATATGTAGAAAGATGATTATTATTTAATTTATTTTGAGTTGAAATAAATTAAATTTTATACGACGCCACTGTATTTTCTAATTTTAAGGCTAATTCTTTATTTGAAAAAATAGTCATAATAATATTAATCCTTTAGGAATGACACTACCTTGACTAATTAGTTCCTGAACGAAAAAGCGTTTTTTTGTTATTTTTTATTATTATATTTACCCACAAAATCCTAAAACATGCTTGAAAAACTTCATATTTCCAGAGAGCCCGGCGCAGTAATAAAACTTTTTATTTATTAATATATTTGACGTCGGGAATCTCTTTAAAATCCGAATCTTGAGTCCAAAGTGTTGCATTCATAGATTTTGCAGTGGCAAGAATTAAGCTATCTGCCATAGGTAATTTTATTTCGTGGCTTATTCGAGCGGCAAAAAGAGAAATGGCAGACGTTACATCTACGACCTGGGCTTGTTGCATTACAGCTACAGCTTGCATTGCATCATTTTCATCTCTTTGTTGTAATATCCTTTTAAAAACTTCATAAATGTTAATGGTTGATACAATTAACTTTTCAGTATCCTCAATTGCCGGCGTAAAGAAGTCTGAGTTTTTGTCATCAGCAAAGTATTCCAACCATCCGGAAGAATCAACTAAATTCATATTCTATCCTTTTCTCTCTCAACAGAAGTATCAATCCCTCTGAGAAAGCCTTTTAGTTTTTTTATATCCTTGATAGGGACAAACTCAATTCTATCGCCATAATTCAGAATTTGCAATTTTTGCCCTGGTTTAAGCTCTAATTGATTTCGAATATCTTTTGGGATGACGACTTGAAATTTTGGTGAAACTGTTACTGTGGTCATAAAACACACCTCGATAATTATTGTAATACTTATCAATATATCGGTAACTTTAAAGTATGTCAAACAAAATAACTGAAAATTCAGAACTCCTGATTTCACGTAAACTCAAATGCATTATACTTTGATGATAATAATGTTGTATCCTAAGCCGGATAAACCGGAAATAACAAATCTCATCCCGACGTTTCGGGATCAATTCTTTAGGATTCCATTCTTCTGCGCTCCCCATCTGAGTTTGGCAGTTATCAATTATTTCATACCTCTGGGATTAAAACATCCTTGAAAACCTTCATATTTCCAGAGAGCCCGGCGCGCTCGGACGCGGCGGGAAAGTTTTTCAGCATAAGTTATTTTATTCTGACGGCGTCAGGTGCGAAGCAGATTTGTTAACTGGAACTCAAAATGACATTAAACTACAATCACAAAGTTGAAATTAGCTTGTGATAGTAATGCATATTATTATAACAAAAATTTTAGTCGGACTTAGCCCTGCCGAAGGCACGCCTATGGCGCAAACCCCTGCCCTTCAACGCGGCTCAAGATAAAAATAGTCAAATAGACAAATTTGTCAATCTCTGACACAACGAACAGAATATCCATATCGCTTATAGTCGTCACCGCGGCCTACCTGTGAATTACCAGAATACAGATAGCGTTTCCAGGCTTTACTACCGCTCTCTGTAGAAGACCAAAAGTTGGCGAAGATACTAATATTGCCGTAACTGCCATCATTATTGTGCCGGGAACCGCCAGGAAGAGCGGTAAAGCCACTTTCATTGGTGGCGCCTGTATTAGGACTGTTCCAATGCGTTGTTCCCTCTTCTTTCAACTTACCGCCTTCGTCCGTACCGCGCCAACCTGTATAATTGGCGTCCGTTTGGCTCATTCCAAGATACATTTCCAGCTCTTTCCACTCCTCATCCGTAGAAACGTGCCAGCCTGCGGGGGCTATATTACGGCTGTCATCTATAGCATACCAATTATAAAGACGGCCATAAGTGGCTGCATTACTCGTATTGTTATCATAATTACAGTAAGCGCCGGTTGTAAGGTTTGACCATTCAGTATTATCTGTCACATTAGTAATAGCCACGCCATTGCGGTAATGGGTTACTTTTAAATTTTCAGCCATCCACCATTGATTGCCAATTTTTATTGTTCGATAAATATTCCCGTCAATATCAGTTACCGTACCTATCCCTGCTTTAAGTGTTGTAAATAACATAGTACTTCCATATCCTGTACCGGCGCTATTCGTTGCATAAGCTCTGACATAATAGTCAGTCTCCGGCGTTAAGCCGGACATCTCGCTTGTAAAACTACCTGCTCCGCCGCCGTTATTTGTTTTATTATCAGATACCGTAGGCGTTATTGCAGTGCTCCAACAAACACCACGTGCAGTGACAGTTGCTCCTTCATCAGATGTAATAGTACCGCCGCAATTTGCAGAAGTATCAGTTATCGCGCTAACATCGGCTGTGGTTAATACCGGTACTGAGGAAGAGGGTGTTGTAGGATTGCTGTCATCATTTGAACAGCTAATAAGAAAAACAGTAAAAATAATAATTATCCCGGAATACATTGGGATTAGCGAACTAAAAACAGATTTTCTTTTCATTTCAGTTACTCCTTTGTTTTGTTATACATGTTGAACCATAATTATTTTATAGTATAAGGCTAACGGCTGGGGCTCAAAATGACATTGACCACAATCACAAAGTTGAATTTAGCTTGTGATATTACTGCATATCATTTGACTGACAAATATTTCAGTCGGGATTACACTCCAAACCCCTACCCTTCGACGCAGCTCAGGGTAAAAATAGTCAAATAGCCTAAGCCAGATAAACTACGGGGAATCTTTTTTCTTTAATCTTAATTCTCTTGCGGCGGAAAATCTTCTAAAATTTTATTCACAGCCTTGTTTATTTTCTCTTCTGCATTATCCGTACCATGAAGGCAGTTTTTTGCCCAGCCGCGCCAGATCAACTGTTTTTCCCTGGCGGCTACAATATCCAGAATCAATACGCCTTCTTTATAATGACGCGCCTCTACTACTCTTCCGCCGTACCTTGGTCTGCGCCAATAGCCATAGCCATAAGTGACAATATCCACCTTATTTTTTACATTTATATGTGCGGCAATCAAAAGGTCTGCCCTGCCTTTTTCAATTTTTTCAAAGCCTTTGGTTACTAATTCTTTCCCAACAGCGCGTTCGATACGTTTTTGATTTAGAGGATTAATCTTCACTTGTTTAGCCGCCGGTTTCTTTTTCGGTTTAATCCATTTATAGGTTTGATATTTTGAAAAATCGGCTTCGCTGTCATAATCAATTTTTACCGATATTGGGGAGCAGGCTGAAAGAGAGTAGATAATTATTATGCTTAAAAAAATCATAGTACGTTTCATGGCTAACGTCTCCTTTCCTTGATATATTCGATTTTTATATTATATTATCAACTAACAATTTACTAAACCGGCAGAAAGAAAATAGGATCATGCTTCTGCTATTAATTGCCATAAAAACTATACATCTTAATATTCTAAAACCCTATGATATATACTGATTTATAAATGAAAATTAATATATAAACTAAATAATCAAAAAATAATAAATATTTGAAATAATTAGACGATAGTTTTTACTGCTTGATAAAAATCATTTTTTAAAAATATAAGTTAATAGTAAACTACGTAAGGTTAATATAAATATTCAAGTTTTTTAATGCTAATATTTATAATGAGGTAAGAATGATCTTTATATTTCGTAATATTATATGTATTATAATTATCGGCTGTTTTTTTTGTTGCACATCGGTGAACCAAAAAACCTGTAAACAAGATCAGCAAGATTCAGTTGAAAATTCTAAAACAAAGCTGACCCTAAATTTGCAAGAAAAAATTCCTGCCGGGAAGTGCCGAATTGTTGGCAGTATAGTAGAAATAGACCGACAATTTCGTACTTCAAATGCGGATGATCCCTGCTCAAAAGCCCCTTGCCGGGCAATTGTACAGATAGACCGCATAGTAGGATATGGCTCTGGTTTTGCGGCAACTTTTTATAAAGGGCAGAAAATCCCAATAATTTTTAAATTTACTTTATTACCTAATAAACAGGCGATACCTGATTTAAAAGAGACACTTCCCGGACTAAAGGAAGGCTCTTCTTTTATGGCGGACGTTAATGCAAATCCTGTTTTGGGTCAAGGGAATAAACGGCAATATTCAATTTACAAATATCAAATCAATTAAAAAACAAAAGGAGAAGTGTTATGAAATCATTAAAGTATCCATTGATGAGTCTTGTATTAATTGCCCTAATTAGCATAATTTACATTTTTTCAGATTTTCAAAGTCCTGACTTAATTAGTGTAAGGCACGCTTCAAAAGCTTCGATTGGCAGCGCCGAAGATCCTCAAGCTCGTTTTAATCATGAAATGATGCGTTTACGGAATCCCGCTACCGGCAAAATACCGACTAACATCCGCGGAAAGGAATTAGAATTTGCTTCGCGCCTGCCTGTACGTGGAGATGGTTTGATATTCAAGACAGGCGATTCTAAAGATGTACAATTTGCAAATAGCTGGTCGCTTCGCGGCCCTTATAATGTGGGCGGGCGTACCCGGGCGATGGCTTTAGATGTAAGCAATGAAAATATCATTATTGCCGGGGGGTGTTCCGGAGG
>JAUXGF010000437.1 GCA_030622395.1 Calditrichaceae bacterium | reverse complement strand
TTTTGTCTTCCTAAGACCGCTTGGGCCTCCGACTTTGCGAATCCCGAGAGTATGACTAATTATTTTCCGGTTAACGGGAACGCCGGGAGTTTGTTTAAGCAGATTGATGATTGCATTTTGGATGCGTGTGGATTTTATCTTATTCATTTTTGTGCCTTTATCTTTAATACACGTGGGATTTCATTTAAATCATTGATTATTTCAATTTCAGGAAACGAGTGTTCATTTGCCAGGTCAATAATACGGCGCGGCTGTGATCCGCTCATCTCTAAAAAAATGTATTGACAATTTAGCGTCTGTTTTTCACAGACAAGTTCAAAAACGCGTTTGTAAAAGTTGAGCCCGTCTCCCTGATCCGTAAGCGCAATATGCGGTTCATAATCTTTTACTTCCGGCGGCAGAGCGGGCATTTCATCCAAAGCAATATACGGCGGATTGGAAATTAAAATATCAGCCTGTTTTGGTAATAAGGGATGCCATTCGCTGAAAATATCATGTTCTACGAAAGTCAGCCGTCCATTTTGCAAGGCAGGGTTTTCAGCGTGGCTATGATTTTTTCTAAAAATAACCGCTTCCAATTGATTAAGAAAAGCGTTTTCTTTTGCCGTTTCAAGCGCAGCATAAGAGATATCCGTACAAGCATAGCGCGCCTCCGGCCACGAATCGGCTAAACTTACCGCAATGCAGCCGCTTCCGCTGCAGATATCAATAACAACAGGTTGCTTGTCTTTGTAAAAAGTTTTTAATTTCAAAACTTCTTCCACTAAAATTTCAGTTTCCGGTCTGGGAATAAATACTTTCGGATTAACTTTAAACGTTAGTCCCATAAATTCGGTTTCGCCAAGAATGTATTGTAATGGTTCACTCATCGAACGCCGCTTAACTAACCCGCGAAAGGCGGATAATTCCGTATTAGTTACAGGACGCTCAAAAGCTACGTAAAGTTCCACACGCTTTAAATTTAATATTTTGCCCAATAAATATTCCGCATTAAGACGAGGGTTTTCAATATTTTTCTCTTTGAAATAATGCGCGGTTGTATTTAAAAGTTCTACTACGTTCCAAATCTTGTTTTGTGTCATACGACAATCCAATCCATCAATTCATTTCTTCAATATTTCATTTTTCTTTCGTAGGTATCCCCCGGAGCAAGATTCTATTCTTTAAAGACCTCAAAGGTTTGGGAAAACCTTTGAGGTCTTTCTCCATTACTCCAACTCTTCCCTTGGCAATTAATTTTATTCAATATAAAAAATTTAAACTAACCTACAAATTGTAAATAAATCATTTAAAAAACAATGAAAAAGTTTTTCATCAAGGTAATACCTGCATAAACAACAATTCTTATCACGCCGACAGGCGGATTCGCCCACTGGCGAACCGGCGGATAGAATAGCTGGGACATTCTGGTTTGTAATATTGTTTTTCACCTAAGGCAGAGGTTTAACAATTTGCAAAATTTTTACCTTATATAATGATCGTTCCAAATTCTTTAAGCACAAACCCCGATCATGCTAACTACATATATAGTTACCCAATATTTGACTTGAAAAATAAAATATATTGTTGTATAATTTCCTAAACCTGTAATTATATCAAAAGAAAATTTTAAAGCCCGGCGGGAATAACTTTTAGATTACAGGATTAATTCATTATTTTAATAATTTGGAGTACTATCAAAAATGCCCTGCCGTGGAATAGATTTTTAATTTTAATATCCATAGTTTAATCGTGTGGAACGGAACGGATTTTACGGATACGGAGCTTTGCAAAAAATGAGGGCAAGCTCGACGAGGCTGTTAAGTTAATTAGCCTAACAGCCGGAAAAATATAATTCCGCATAAGCGGAATAAATAGATGATTAAGTTTGTTTTTTAGGTAACTGTTACGATTAAATTATGGAGCGCGTCATGTTTACAACCCTTATAAAACGTTTTACAACCAACCTATTTAATCTTAATTCTTTAATCATTAATCTTTTTTATTATCCCAACTTGAAAAAAAGATTTATTGCTGATAGAAGATTAACAAATAAAAATTACCATAAAAACTGCTGATGTAACAGAGATCTGGCTGTGTATGGAAAAGTTCTTTTATTAGTGTAATTTTTTTGATGCAATTGAAAGGAGAAATTTTGAATAAACTTATAACTAATGAAAACAACAAAATGTTTAAAATAAAAGTGATTGTTTTAGTACTATCATCTATGCTAATTATTTCTAACTGTGAAAAAGATAAAAATCCTTTAGGAATTAATTTGCCCGACACCACCAGCCACAATTATGAATGGGTAGTAGATACCTTAAGCGCGCCTGACGCTATGCAAATTTTGATGAGTGATATTTGGGGAACAGATGAAAATAACGTTTGGTTGGTTGGGCACAGTGATGATTGTGACTATCAGATCTGGCATTGGGATGGGGAAAGCTGGGAAAATATAGACCCTGAAATCTATGGCGATAGTCCATCATATATGGCTATATGCGGCTTCTCAAAAAATAATATATGGATCGTTGGGGATGGTGTATTTAGGGTTGGCCTAGACACAAAGCTTCACTATAGAGAATATATATTACACTACAATGGAACTAATTGGGAAAGGATAAAAGAGTTTAAAGCGCCATCATGTCTTTCAGTTTGGGGCACGTCAAGCGATAATCTCTTTATCGGCTGTGACAGTGGGTTTGTGCTGTATAAAGATCAAAACGGATGGGATAAACAACAGACATCTGCCAATAGTCAAATAATGGATATTTATGGCTTAAATGAATATGACGTATACGCCATAGGCTATTCGTGTGAACGGTCTACTTATTATTTTTACAAATATAATGAAAGGTCGTGGATAGCGGTTGACTCAATAAATACAACACAACCTAATTGGAACTGGCGTTTTGGATTTAGATTATGGGGTATCGATCAGAACAGTTTTTATTCGGCAGGAGAAGGGGGTATATATAAATATAATAATAATGAATGGCAACCTATTTTGCAGAATTATAGTTTT
>JAUXGF010000196.1 GCA_030622395.1 Calditrichaceae bacterium | reverse complement strand
AGTTTTCCTCCTTAAAAAAGGGGGTTAGGGGGTTGTTTCAATAGTGCATAAGTATAAAATGTGATTATTTTTAGTAAATATTTCAAATAAAATCACGCCCATTGGTTTGACACAATTTTTTACAACCCCCTTAGTCCCCCTTTTCTAAGGGGGATATTTGTACTATCAATTGAAATCAATATTGATTATTTTCAAATTTATTCGTAAAAAGTCATCAATGAATATTTAACAACATCATAGATTTATGAGGGCTGAAAATGATCTGTATTTTACACGGCTATTTATTAGAAGGTTCAGGAAGCAATTTATGGACGCGGTCAATAATCCAATCATTATGCCGCAGCGGTGAAACCGTTCACCTGCTTTGCCAGGAAAATCATCCGCAGTTGTATGATTTTATTGCTGAGGTTTATATATATCATGAGGACGGCTCAATTGAAACTCTTTTCCAGCGTGCCGTACCGTATGCCGGACAGTGTATCATGCACAAACCCAAATTAGGCAAAACCCTGCCCGTTTATGTTTGGGATCGTTACGAAGAATTTCCTGATGTTCAACCTATGGCGCAATTAAGCGATACTGCCGTTGAATCTTATCTTGAAAAAAATATCCGGGCGCTGAAGCAGGTTATTGCAAATCATAATATTAAAGCGCTTCACGCCAATCATGCTGTGTTGATGTCTGTTGTTGCCCAGCGAGTGTCAAACGATTTGTCCATCCCTTATGCAATTATGCCGCATGGCAGCGCTATTGAATATGCCGTTAAAAAAGATAAACGTTTTTTTAAATATGCCCTTAACGCCTTTAAACAGGCGCAGCGTATCTATGTAATAGGGAATGAAATAAGGCGGCGCGTTAAAACTATCTTTCCATCCATAGATAATCTCGATGCAAAAATGGTTGAATTAAACCTGGGCGTTGATACCGGCTTATTCCTGCCTGTTTGCAAATCGGAACGAAAAGGGAATATTAATTTTTTGTGTGAAAAATTAGCAAATGCAGCCCGCGGTAAAAATCAGACAATGATTAATAATTTACGGAACGGACTTACCCCGGATATTAATAAATCGGATTTAATGAATTTAATAAATGATAACTCAGGCTATAATGCGAAACATACTGATTATAATGTGGAAGACCGGTTAAAATCTATCGACTGGAATAGTGACAAAATTTTGCTGTTTGTGGGACGGTTGATTGCCAGTAAAGGAATACATTCCATTATAGCGGCGCTGCCATTCATATTTAAAGAATATCCTGGTGCAAAACTAGTTGTCGTTGGACACGGGCCGCTGCGTGAGCCGCTGGAATCATTATTGTGGGCGTTAGAAAACGGGGCGCGGAATCTGGTTAAAAATATTGTTGACTGGGGAACGGAATTGGAAGGTTCGGGGAACAAGCCTTTGTTGGAAATAAAACATTATTTTAAAAGCTTATCAAAACAAAGCCGACTTGATACATATTTTGAAACCGCTGAAAAATATATTAATAAAGATCGGATTATTTTTACCGGATATTTAACGCATAAAGAGCTGCGTTATTTATTTCCCGTTTGCGATGCGGCTGTTTTCCCTTCTGTTGTAGCCGAAGCCGGTCCGTTGGTTTTTCTTGAAGCCTTGGCTTCGGGATGTTTTCCTATCGGGACATATTTTGCAGGAATGGCAGCCAGTATTGATTCGCTTACCGGAAGCATACCGGATCGTATTTTGAATTTAATGAAACTCAGCCCTGACCCAAAAGAAACTATCGGCGACATGGTTTCTAAAATCAAAAAGTCATTGAATGTTGATAATGAATTTAAGTCCGCCCTGCGGCGCGTTGCAGTTGAAAAATACGATTGGCAGAATGTAACAAAAAAGTTTGCGGAAGATTTAAAGAAACTTGCTGTTTAGTGTTTGATGAAAATGGGACAGAAATGTCATTTTCGAAATGGCAGAAAAGGACTTATTGTTCAGACAATAATAAAATTAAGCGCAAATTGGATCAGTGTATAATCTTACCTTCCCATAAATCACGCAGGAATTTTCTATACGGCATTATTTGTATTTGCCCATGAACTCTTTCTTCCTTCTCATTGCATACAACTAAAGCTTTGCGCGGTGAATATTCTTCTATAAAGGCAGCCATGGGGCGTAAGTCTCTTTTATCGATACGAGACATGCTCTTAACTTCGATAGCTACTTCGCCTTCGCCAAGTATAAAGTCAACTTCCAGACCATGTTTTGTTCTCCAAAAATTTATTCGATAATCCAGTTCATTGTAAGAATTATAAGCGGCTATCTCCATAAATATCAAATGTTCAAATGCTTTTCCGAACAATTCACCTTTTTCTTCATTCAGACGCCGATTTATAATAGCGCCGGCTACTCCTACATCAAATAGATAAAATTTTGGTGTAGCGCTGATGACCCTCCGGTTTTGTCTCCTCTTAAAAGGATCTATCATTCTTCCTAAAAGCGTATCAACCAGAATCTGATAATACTCTTTTACGGTTTTAGAGTCAACTCCGCACTCACGAGCAATGTTAGAGTAATTTATAAGCTCGCCGTGAGAGTATCCAATAGCTTCAAAAAATCTGGAAAAAGCGGGAATGTTTCGGGTTAGTCCTTCGGCAAATACTTCCTCTTTTAAATAATCCTGAGTATAAGCCGTTAAAGCCTTCTTACTATTTTTATTCAGATAATGAGCGGGTATCATACCGCTGTTCAATACATGTAGTAAATTAAAATCTTTCAATTCAGCGGAGACAAATGGGAACATTTCATAGCGCCATGCCCTGCCTCCCAGCAGGTTAGCCTTGCCTCTCTTTAATTTCCTTGCGCTTGATCCGCATAGAATGAAACGTAATCCTTTATTTTCAATCAACCAATGTATTTCGTCTAAAACTTGAGGTACCTTTTGCACTTCGTCCAGTATTACCGGATAGTTTAATGTTTTATTATCTTTTGCCAATAATCGTTCCCGCAATAAAGAGGGTCTCTTAGATAATTCAAAAAACAAATCTGTTTTGAGAAAATCATATACAAGACTCTGGGGAAAACATTTTTTCAAATAAGTTGATTTACCTGTTTTTCTTGCTCCCCATAAAAATGCAGACTGGCGCGGCGGGAGGTTAATTTTTAGTATTCTATCTATGTAAGGTTGCAATTTCGGATTTACCTCCGAATTAGTTAGACTATTTCGGAATATAGTCCTAAAAAGTAACAGTGTCAAGAAGTAAATAAAATACTAAAAAAACCTTGCTCGCGGGTACATGCAAGCTCGGAACAAAGATTAACGAAGCGCTACTGTATACCATCCCGACAGGTCAGGGATATACGAATCCCCAACAAAAACTGAAGTGTTAAAATGTTGGGAAATACCTGAAATATCAATGAAAATGTTTCGGACTGTCCTAATAGGTTGGCTTTAAAAAAGAATAATTCCAAATAACACTGCATTCCTACTGTTAAGCTGTCTAAACAAACCATTGAGCTTTTTCTTCTTTTATTGCGCTGTATAGTTATTATAATTAAAATAAAGTTTTGGAAGTAACAATTCAGCTAATAGAACATAGCTATGCAAATTGATTAATGATACTGGATACTCGATACTTGATGCTGGATGATCAAGTTTCTTTATCCAGCATCCAGTAAATAATGATTAGAAAGGAAGTGTAATGCGATTTATTAAACGCTTGAATTTGACTTTATTAATCCTATTACAAGCAAGCGCGCTGTTTGCAGGAACGATCCACGGATTTGTTCGTGAAAAGGACTCCCGCGAGCCGGTCATCTCAGGAAATGTTTGGATCAAGGACGCCGCTATCGGCACGACGACTAATATGAAAGGATATTATGTGTTGTCTTCGCTGCCGCCAGGAACGTATGAAGTATGTTTCCAATATATTAGTTTTAAAACAGTCATTATCAAACAAACTATTAGCGAGACAGATGATATTGAATTGAATGTACTTCTTGAACAGGAAGCAATTGCCGGGGAAGAAATTGAGGTCACTGCCGAAAGGGACATGCGTGAGTTAGACGTCAAACCAAGCCGGATAAATGTACAGGCGATTCAATTACGCTCTATACCGCAATTGGCGGAAGCAGATTTGTTTCGCTCTATCCAGATGCTTCCCGGTGTGGCTACGCTATCCGATTTTTCTGCCGGGCTGTATATACGCGGCGGCAGTCCGGATCAGAATCTCATTCTGTTAGACCAGATTGATGTTTACAATCCCAACCACATGTTTGGTTTTTTCAGCACCTTTAACACCGATGCAATCAAATCTGTAGAACTGCTCAAAGGCGGTTATCCCGCTGATTACGGCGGACGGCTTTCTTCGGTTTTGAATGTTGTCAACAAGGAAGGAAACCGTAAGGAATTTAAGGGGGTTGCCCGTTTAACTCTTCTCAGCGCAAGCTCAACGCTGGAGGGTCCATGGAAAAAGGGATCGTGGATGATTTCCGGGCGGCGCACCTATCTTGATTTAGCGTCAAAGATGGTTGATTTAGATCTGCCTTATTATTTTTATGACGGTCACGCCAAGATAAACTATGACATTGATAAAAATAATCAAACCAGCGTCAGCTTTTACATCGGCAATGATATCCTGGATTTATCTGATGATGAGACGGCAATTAAATTGGATTGGGGGAACAAGACTTTCTCCACGCAATGGACGCATCTTTTCTCCAGCAAATTATTCTCACACTTTGTTTTTGCCGGCAGCAGCTTTGAAAGCGATACCGAAGTTGAATTTGACGAGGTTAAATTTGGAATTTTTAACAAGGTTGTCGATTTAGCGCTAAAAGGCTCGTTAACTTATACGCCATCCACCAGCCACTCTATGGATTTTGGCTTTGAAAGTAAATATCTTGATTTTGATTTGAATTACAATATCATTGATACAAAATATCTTAATTCGTATAACGGGTTTTATGGCAGTCTGTATTTTCAGGATAACTACCGCATCTCTCCCCTTATGATCTTGCAGTCAGGCTTGCGCGTCGATCATTATTCAGACGGCAACTATACACGAGTGGATCCCCGAATATCAATTAAAAGAATTTTAAATAATCGAATAAATTTAACTTTTAGCTATGGCAGGTATCATCAATTCCTGAATCTGGTTCAGCAGAAAGGCATGAGCTTTGCGGATATGTGGTTCCCTGTGGATGCAACCTTTGAACCGGGTAAGGCTGATCATTATATATTGGGTTTTAATTATGATAATAAAAGTACTTTTTCAATTAATGTAGAAGGTTATTACAAGAATTATAAAAATATAGCTGAATATCGAACCTTCCGCGGAGCTGATGAGTCCTTGGATAATCAAACGGCGGCTCAAAATTTTTATTGCGGCAAGGGCGAAGCTTACGGCGGTGATGTGTATATCCGTAACGATATCTGGGGTTTAAAAGGATGGATCGGCTATTCCCTGGGTTGGACTAAAAAGCAGATCGAAGGCTATAATTTTGATAAAGAATATTATCCGACCTATGACCGGCGGCATACTATTACTGCAATTCAAGATTATCGCATCAGTGAAAATTGGCGGATTAATTTTGCCTTTAAGTATGGTTCCGGACAGCCTTACACTGAAGCAACGGCGCTCTATGCGGAAATGGATCCCGCCGGCAGGGTAAATTGCGAAGCTTTGGAAGGCGAAAAGAATTTTTATCGTCTGCCTGCTTATCACCGGCTGGATATCGGCGTCTTTTGGAATACCAATCTGTTCAAACTACCTGTTGAAATATTTGTGCAAGCTGTAAATGTTTATAATCACGATAATGTATGGTTTAGACAATACCAGTTGTACAACAATCCTGCTACTGTTAAAGATTTTACTATGATTCCGTTTATCCCAACCGGAGGGATATCGGTTTATTTTTAGGATTGATTTCAATGAAGTAAATATTTTATTAAAAGGAAATGATTATGAAACAAGCATATAAATTTGTTTTGATTGGAATTACTGTTTTATCGTTGGTATATAGTTGTAATGAAAACCCCGCTAAGCCAGAATACCAAAAAGAAATCTGTGTTTTTGGT
>JAUXGF010000001.1 GCA_030622395.1 Calditrichaceae bacterium | reverse complement strand
GATAATCTGAAAATTTCTCATTTAATAAATGAGCAAATCGTGCCCTATGAGTTCCATCAAAACTGGAAATCACATCATCCATTACAAAGAATTTATTGGTTTTATTAAATGTTTTAACTGATGTTAAATAGAAGGCGATACCTAAGCAATTTAGATGTGATTCACTCAAATATTTATTAGGTGGAGTTATTTCATTATCATAAAACTTAAATTGAATTGTAATACCTGAAAACTCATCATTTTTCTGCAATGAGACTAAACTAATATCTTCAATATGTTCACCCGGATTCATAAAGATATAAAGGTCATTGATGTCTTTAGAAAGATGGGTTAGAAATGATTCAAAACCACTTTCCATTTTTTTTATAAATGCAGAGTATATTTTTTCTAATGTGTATTGTTGGTTTTCAATTAATTTCTTTGATTTTTTTAATTTCTTGATATCTAGATAGGCATTTTTTGAAAGGACGATTTTGCTGTGCAAATCAAATTTGTCATCATCTTTTTTACTTTCTTTAAGTAGTTCTATTTGTTCATTAGCAACTTTTTCAATTCCTATAAAATTGTCATTATTTATGATTAATTCTTTTGGGACAATCAGTTTTTCGTCTTTCAAAATATCTTTCTTAACCTCAAACTGATAATTTTTTAATTCCTCATTAGTTTTTAATAATTGGATTTTAAATAATTTATTTTCCTCTAATTCAATATTAGTATCATTCAGAATATTCAAAATAGAATTTTCGCATTTGGTAAGTTCTGATAGTAGACCGGACTTTAATACATCTAAGGTATTTTTTTCTTCTTTATACTTTTGTAATTCATCAATTCTTATCTGCAGTTCTCTTAACAATTCTATTTTCTTTTTTGGTTGTAAGCATAAAGGGCAAACTTCCTCTTTAATAATTTCATCCTTTAAAATTCTTTCGCCTTCTGTAAGCAGAGAACCCAGTTTTATTTTGTTAAGCTTCTCAATATCAGCGCTAATTACCTGATATTGTTTGTAATAATTCTCATAATCTTTTTTAATATTTACAGTGAATATCAATAACTGATTTGTCGTAGTTTTTATTTTTTCAAGGAATACTTGTTTTTCAATTATTTGTGTATTATCAGATGTCTTTAATAATTCAAGAATAGAGTCAATATCTTCAAATTTAGAAACTGTTTTACCCAAGGCAATTTTATTGAGTATCGTATTTAAGACGCCAAAATATTGATCATCAGAAACAACATTTTGTTCAAGTTGTTCTATTATTTGGTTTTGTTGATAATTTATTTGTGCTTCAAAATTGTAACTTTTTATATCTTTTTTTAACGCCTTAAATGATTTCCTTAGTACATCCCTGGTTTTAATTACCTCAGAAAAACCTATGATTTCAGAAAGAGCGGTTAATTTCTCTCCTTTGGTAGCTAATATGAAATGAACCAAATCTCTGTATCGAAGAATAATTTGTTCTTTTTGTAATTCCTGTAAGAATGTTACAAAATCTGCTGAGGTATTTGTGTAATCAGTACTTAATTTGGGATTTATTGTTTTAGAAGAGTTAAATTTTGAATCTGAATAATCAATTTTAATACTGCCATCTTCTGTATCATCCATATGGATGTTTCTTAATCCTTCGATTCCTTTTCTACCTATTTCTTCGCTAGATAAATGTTCTATTTTATCATAATAAAACCACTCCAGAGCATCCGTAAAACTGCTTTTGCCAGAACCATTTTCACCGTATAATAAAATTGATTTTCCATCTAACGGAAAAGATATTTCCTTTTTTATTCCTCGCAGCCCTTTTATGGAAAGATTCTTTATTTTATTCATTCGCGGGTTTCTCCCGTAATTCCAAAAGTGCATTGGACAGGTTTTTATCAGAAAGCTTCCCCGTCTCATATAAATCAATTATGCAATTAACAACATTCTCATCAACATTAAGCATACTTTTAATTTCCTGAAAATACTCATCCAATATTTGTTTTCCGCTTTTTATTTCATCACTCATTTAAAAAACCTCACTCAAAATAAGACCAATCTATTTCAATAGTTAAATCCAAATTGGACTTCAAAATATCAAATCCAGTTTTATTATTACAAATAGGATAAACGCCATAGTGTTTTACAAAATCCAATATATAATAACTTTCCAAATCTTCCACTCTGTATTCCCACAGATTTTGCAACATTTCATAATTAATGTAAGTGAGATACAATTGTTCTGTGTTCTTATAATTGGTTATACCTATATTTCCTGATTTTCCATCATAATGATCGGATAATCTTTTTCCGATACTATTGGTTTTCTTTTCACTCATTCCGATATAAAGCAATTTAGATTTCCTAAAAGGATAATTAATATCAGTTTTTTTAGAAAAAATAAAATATAAGCCTCTTATGCCCATAAGTGGTTGAATAAAACGGGGTTCAAATTCTTTGGCTTCATCAAAAAACAATTTTATAGATTTCATAAATGAATCGCTTACCTTAAACGTTTATACTTAAAACCAGCTTTTTTAACGCTTCTGTCAAAGTAAGTGCCATGAGAACTTGCATTCATGAGACCGGCATGAACATTATGAGGAACGTTAAAATATTGATATATCCCTCCACTTAAAAATTCAATTTCTAAAATATTTGAATCTTCATCATAACCAACAGATTTCAGATTTGAGGAAACGACATTTTTTCTTTGCATTTATTTTCTCCTTAAAATTTAATGTGACGATTAACAAATAGAAAGTTTTAATAAAACTCAATTTGAAAAGAAAATATGGCTCTAAATTAATATGAATATTGTGGACGGCTAACTTGTAAGTGAGCCGAACGGTTCTGCATAATACAACAATTTCATAATAAAGTCTAAGCAACTTTATCGTTTTATAATTATTTAAGTAACAAGTTAATATTACGTTGATTCATTCCGTATAATTCCCAAAAGCATAATTTTTCATATTATCTATTTAAGTTCCGCAAAATATCCTTTGAATTTTTTTGCTTATATCGCTTTATTTAAAAAGTCTTCAAAAAAAATAACGCAATAATATAAGAACTGGAATAAAATATGTCCAATTAAAAATTGCTCTATCGCTAACCCTAAACCGTCTATCAATACAAAAAAAACTGCCGGCCGCAGCCCATGCTAAGGATTCTTACTGTGCCTGCCGCCTAAATATACTCAACCCTATATCAATAAAAGACAAAATAACATATAGTTTTTTAATGATAAAATTAGAGAATTTATTTGCAAAATGAAACTTTTTTACTTATTTTTCGATTAAATAACTAAAATAGTCGAATAATTTAAAAAACGAGATGGAGTTATGATCGACAGAGCTGAAAGAAAAACATTTATTTTGGAAATCGCACAAAACTTGTTCGCCAAATTCGGGCTGGCTAAAACTACCATTGATGATATAGCAAAAAAGGCGCGCATGGGGAAAGCCAGTATATACTATTATTTTAAAAGTAAAGAATCTATATTTCAGGAAGTGATAGATAAAGAGGGGCGGACGCTGCAAGATAAGATACTTGTCGCTGTGAATACTGAAAAATCGCCGCAAGAGAAAATGCAGGCTTATTTTATAACGCGTATGGTCGCATTGAAAGACCTTATTAACTATTACAGCGCACTGCGCGACGAGTATTTAGATCATTATTCTTTCGTGACTAAAGCGCGTCAGTCTTTCGACGTATTCGAAACCACTCTGATCAGCAATATTTTACAGGAAGGCATTCAAAGCGGTGATTTTAAAGTTGAGAATGCCGCGCTGGCGGCTGAAGCTATTCTGGCAGCTTTAAAGGGGTTTGAATTTCAGTGGACAATTGAAATTCCCGCAGAACAGATTGAAACAAATATAAATACTTTACTAAAGATTTTATTTAAGGGAATTGAAAAGAGGAGTTAAACGCTTACTGCTTATTTTAAAAAGGCAGTAATTTTATTACTCTAAAATCGAAAAAAAAACGATAACAGTCGAATAGTTGAACAAATAGCAAAATGGAGAAAACATGAAGAAAATTGCCGATCTCGTAATGAAATATCGATTAATAATTATAATTGGCACTATTATAATTACAATATTTTTCGGATATCAATTAAAAGACGCTAAAGTAAACAGCGATGTTTTAACATATCTCAAACCGGACGATCCTGCGGTAGTTCTGTTTAATCGAATCGGGGATGAATACGCCGGTACAGCTCTGACTTTGGTAGGTATTGAAGCAGACAATGTTTTTGAGTATAAAACCCTGCAAACTATAAATAACCTGACTGAAAAAATTAAGGCTGTTGACGGTGTGGCTACGGTAATGAGTCTAACGGATATTCTGGATATTAAAAGTGTGGAAGGCGGTTTGGAGGTTGGAAGACTCATTGATAAAAACAATATTTCGTCTGATCCTAAAGAGCTGCAGAATATTCGGGAATATGCGCTTGCCAAGGATATGTACAACGGGCGCATTATTTCACCTGATGGTAAAATAACACTGATCATTGCCCGGTTAAAGCAACAGGCAGAAAAAGAAGCTATCGCAGAAGAGATACAAAAAATTACCTGGGATACAGCCTCTGATTACCGCATTTATTTTTCCGGTATGCCCATGCAAATGCTGGAGATCAACGATATAGTGGAAACTGATATGGCACGGCTCATACCGATTGTCATCATCATGTTACTTATTACACTCTATTTTAGTTTTCGCACTCTGAGAGGCGTATTGTTACCGTTAAGCGCTGTGCTTATCAGCACTATCTGGGCAATGGGATTAATGACGCTTCTCGGTATTGACCAATCTATCGTATCGAACGGGATGCCGGTGCTTCTTATTGCCATCGGTTCCGCATTCGGTATTCACATGATTGCCCGTTACAAAGAGAGCGTTCTGAGCTGCCCGGATAAAGAAACCTGCATTAAGGACGCGCTGGCCGAAGTGGGCGTGCCCATTGTTCTTGCCGGGGCGACAACGATGATCGGCTTTTTTGCTTTTGCAGGATCATATCTTACAGTAGTCACCCACTTCGGCGTATTCACCGGTATCGGCGTGGGCTTTGCCCTAATCGTTTCCATTACCTTTATACCGGCTATTTTATCCTATCTCAAACAACCTAAAATAAGAAAAACAGCACAGGGTAAAGAGGATAATTTACTTGCACGTTTTATGGATCGATTAGCGCATTTTGTTCTGAGAAAGGAAAAGCTGATTGTATTCTCAGCCGGAATTATTATTGTACTTGCCGTAATCGGTATCCCAAATCTGCATCGTGAAGTAAATATGACGGAGTATTTCAAGAAGGATACGGATATTCGTCTCGCCGAAGAAATGATGGAAGAAAATTTTGGCGGCTCGACCCCGATTCAAATTGTGGTTACCGGCGATATGAAAAATCCCTTTGTGTTAAAGGAAATGCGCAAACTGGAAAAATTTATGGAAACGGTTCCCTATGTGAATCATCCCCAATCAGTGGCTGACCTGATCTGTGAAATGAACAAAGTAATGAACCGGCATTATACAATTCCCGATAGGCGCGAAGGCGTTACGAATTTGTGGTTTTTTATGGAGGGCGAATCGGTAATGGAACAACTGGTTAATGCCGAAGCCAGCGAAGGTATTGTACAGGCTAATCTCGGTACGGTGAAAACCCAGGAAGTCCTGAAGGTTGTAGATACTATCAATGATTATGTTACTAACAGGTTAGATAAAAATCTTATCGCCATTCAAAATGTTGACGTCAATCAGCCGGGTATTCAGGAATATCTTACTGATGAAATAGCATCATCAATTCTTTTGGATACATATAAACGCGATGAAGATGCAGACGTTAATAAAAAGGAATTAAAAAACAAAATCCTGGCAATCCAGAAGATTAAAACAGTACAATTTGATAATAATGCTCTGGTAATAATCGGAGAGCAAATGGACGACTTTTTTCTTGATGAATCCGAGATCATTATTGAAGATGAAACACGAGCCGTCTTAATTCGGCGGGATATTGTTAAACAATTGGAAAGCGGCGTCCTTCCTTCGCAGAGCAGCCTTCTGCAAATATTAAAGCGGCGTCTTCCTTTTCTTTCTGCGGAAGATCAGGAATTACTACCGGAAACCGCCCATTCCATACAGGTCATCTTAAACGAAACTTACAAATACGAAAAAATTATGGCGGGGGTTGAGCGTTTGCTGCCTTTGTTCCCGCAGGAATTACAATCGAAAGCCAAATTCCGTGATGAATTACGCGACGACCTTTGGGTTCTGAATGATAACAATTTAGCCCTGCCCCTTGCTCTTGTTGAAAAGAATTCTTTAAAAGGTGAAAAAATTGAACTTAAGGCGGAACAATCGGGTATGCCGCTTATTTTCACCCGCCTGGATGAAAGCATTATGAAAAGCCAGTTTCAAAGCCTGATCATCGCTTTTACATTGGTAACTTTGATCCTGATGATACAATTAAAGTCGCTTATTGGCGGATTGATTGCCGTTTCGCCTATTGCCTTAACCGTATTGCTGAATTTTGCGCTGATGTCCTATCTAAATATACCACTCGATATGTCAACGATCATGATCGCCAGTATCGCCATCGGAATAGGCATCGATTATTCCATTCATTTTACATCCCGCTTTAAAGAAGAATTTGCCCGTAATAAATCGGAGTTTGAAGCATTAGAAAAAACGCTAAAAACCACCGGGCGGGCAATCTTAATTAATGCTCTTACAGTAGCCATGGGTTTTATCGTGCTGGTCTTAGGTGAACTAGTACCCATGCAGCGTTTTGGATGGCTGACGGCAGCCAGTATGTTGATCAGCGCTTTTGGCGCCATTACTTTTCTGCCGGCGCTTATCCTGTTAAGTAAAGCTAAATTTGTAGGAGATTTTAACCGCCTTGAAGCGCTGCAGAAGATCAACGGCGCTAAAAAGAAATTCAAATCTGTAGTAAATAATTACAAAAATAAAATGGACAGAAAGTAAAATGAAGTTAAACAAACTAATCCTAATACAATCATCAAAAGGAGAATTTGCTATGAGAACGTATTCATTATTATTAGTCTTATTCACATTATTATTAACAGGTTCATTGTTTGCCCAGGACGCCCAGTCCATTGTTGCCAAAGCCGATGTTGTGGTAAACGCACCGCAGGATCAGACCGCGAACATGAAAATGATTTTGATTGATAAAAACGGCAAAGAAAAAGTGCGCGAAACAACCTTCCTGCAAAAAGGAACCGAAAAACGTATTATGCGCTTTACCGCCCCGGCGGATCAGAAAGGCATCGCTTTTTTGAGTTTGCCCGATGATATCCAATATCTCTATATGCCGGCTTTTCATAAGGTGCGCCGGATCGCTTCGCATGTAAAAAACACCAAATTTGCGGGCACCGATTTTACTTATGATGATTTGAGCTCTTTTGAATACGCTAAAGACTACGACGCCAAACAACTCAGCGAAAATGATACCCACTGGGTTATGGAGCTGAAGCCCAAAGCGGACATCAAAAAAGACTACGGTATGCTGAAGATGTCGATCCGAAAGGATAACTACTATCCGGAAAAAATTGAATATTACGATAAAGGCGGCAATCTGTGGAAAGTGATGACCCGTCGTCAAATCGAAGAAATAGGTAAATACTGGTTCTCAAAAGAAATGGAAATCAAAGATTTAAAAGAAGAACACAGCACTAAAATGATTTTGGATAATGTGGAATTTGATACCGGTATTTCGGATAAAACATTTACCAAACGCTATTTGAAACGAGCAAAGTAAAAATCTTTTATAGTAAGAGATGAGATGAAAAATATTATACAAAAATCAATCATTCTAATAATTATGACAAGCTCAATTTTATTAGGACAGGGAAACCAGGAACGCTTTAAATGGCAAACAGGCGAAGAGCTGACTTACAAGGTTTCATGGGGATTTATTCGTTTGGGAACATTACATTTGTCCATAATCGATACTACGAATATTGATGGAGTTAAAACATATCATACACAGTTTAAAATCGATTCCAATCCCTGGTTGTTTTTTATTAATATGCACAGCGTTTTTGACAGTTACTTAATGGGAGATACTTTTCCCCTTTTATCGATATGCAAAGAAGAAATAGACGGAGAAGAATATAACAGTGAATACCGCTTTGATTATAACAATAAAGAAATAGTAGTTCATTATGAAGGCGCTGAGAATCCGGATCAAAAAATAGATAAACGGCTGCCTATGAAAAAACATCTTCAAGACGGAATGTCTATTATTTTTTATGCCAGGGCTAATTGTTATAAAAATAAAAAAGAGCAATTACATGTCACTTATGAAGCGCAGGAGGGTATTCTTAATATAAATTTCACCGGCTCGAAGGATTCAGTAAGTGTGCTGTTTTCTGATGACAAAATTCCAGCCTACTACTTAAAAGGGGAAGCGCACTTCAAAGCTATAGCCGGATTCAGCGGTGAATTTGAAGGCTGGTTTAGTATAGATAACCGTCGGGTTCCGCTGGCTGCGCGGATGAAAGTATTTGTTGGCAGTGTATACCTCGAGTTGGAAAAATGGGTAAAATGGACGCCATAATGAAATAAAATTTATAATTAGTGTCTGAACGAAAACACTTTTTCTTGTCATTTCGAATCCCGATTCATCGGGTGAGAAATCTTACGCCCCTTTAAATTATTGAGGTTACAGATTTCTCCCTTCGCTCGAAATGACAGAAAGCCACTTTTCGTTTAGGCACTAATTAGAATTTAATTATATTAGGTATAATAATCTTATGTTGTTTGAAAAAATACTTTATCTATATTTCGCATTTTTAAGCTTGTTAATAGTTATCTTTGCAGAGCCTTTTAGCAACGAATATCTTTGTATTGCCATAAATTTACTTTTTGTAATTATTCTCTGGTCTTCAAGGCGTTCGGCTCAGATATGGCAAAACAAGTGGACGACTTTTTTATATTATTGGACGCCGATTATTCTTTTTACATTCATGTATGAGGAAGTTGAACCGCTCCTTCATCTCATATCGAACAATTGGTGTGACGAATATTTAAGTATTATCGATCAAAAAATTTTTGGCGTAAATTTCTCGCTATGGGTTGAGCAATTCGATTATCCTCTATTGAATGAAATTTTCACATTTGGATATATAATTTATTTTGTGATTATCCCTGTGACGGCTGCAATCCATTATTTTGCAGGCAATAAAACTGAATATGCTCAAATGCTTGCCCAGGTGATAATGGCTTTATGCATTTCATATATTCTATTTATTTTTTTCCCGGCTCAAAGCCCAAGATTCTATCATGCACATTTAATTCAATCGGAAATGACCGGTTTGTTTTTCTCAAACTTCAAAGAGCAAATAATGTCTTTAGGATCATACCGGGGCGGAGCATTCCCCAGCGCGCACATTGCCGTAGCTATATTATGCTGGACGTCTCTTTTTAGACGCCATAGAAGATTTTTTCATATTATGACGCCATTTATATTTTTGATGATTATAGGAACTATTTGGGGACGTTATCACTATGCAATAGACGGGATTGCAGGAATATTCCTTGCCCTCTGCATACACTTTGGTTTTAAAATAAAGATTTTAAATAAAATTGATAAGAAAGTTATATGATCAATATTAGAGTCACCAAACAAAAACAAGTAGAAAAGTTATGTTAGACATTATCAAAAAAAGCATTTATTTGGGATTAGGCGTCGCTTCCGTTACCAAAGAAAAGGTGGAAAGCCTGATTGACGAGTTAATTGAAAAAGGACAGTTAGCTAAAGAAGAAAAATCAAATACGATTAACCTGTTTTTTCATTAAACATCCTAACTGTCGAAATTTCAACAAGGAATTGATATGAAGCGTAAAATTTTAATCATATTGGGACATCCGGACAAAACAAGTTTTTGTGCAAGTCTTGCCCGGGCATATAAACAAGGAGCCTTAAACGCTGATACGGAAGTGAGGGAAATATTTATTACCGATTTAAAATTCAATCCGAATTTATTTGAAGGCTATGAAGGAGATCAGGAGATAGAGGAAGATATCCTAAATGCCCAGGAATCAATTAAATGGGCTGAGCATATTGTGCTTGTGTACCCGGTTTGGTGGGGAACATACCCGGCGCTGCTTAAAGGATTTATAGACCGTGTGTTTTTAACTGATTTTTGGTTTAAATGCAGTGAGAATTCACTTTGGGGAGACAAGCTGCTGGAGGGCAAGTCGGCGCATTTGATAGTAACAATGGATTCACCGTCAGATTATTCGGGATTGGTTAACGGCAGCCCGGGACACAAAGCGATGAAAAAAATGACGCTTGAGTTTTGTGGAATAAAGCCGGTGCGCATTTCTTCTATTGGTTCTGTACAGGATGCGTGTGAGGCACAGCGGCAGAAATGGCTGGGGAAAATCGAAAGATACGGTAAGCGGTTGAAATGAGAACTCACCCCCTTCCGCGCCGCTCCGCAGGAGTCCCTGTGGGGAAGGCGTTCCCTCGGAAAAAGGGATCCCTGTCCTACGGGGACTCCTGTGGAGTGGGAAAATCCCTGCCTCCACCTGCCGGACACAACGAAGATGTACAAATGTGTTATGTAATTCGGAAAAATACGCAGGTATCGCTTATTGTTCATTATTCGGATATAATATACCGCTAAAAGGTTTTGAAAATAAGATTTTCTGAAGCATAAACAAAAAAGATAGACAAGAATCCAGGAGGATAGAAGTTATTTTTAAAGTAAGTTATTGAAATATTAAAAGATACAAATTAAATAATTGTCCCGACCGGTCGGGATGACACTACCCAAACTAAAACAAGGAGAAAAGTCATGTTAGACATTATCAAAAAAAGCATTTATTTGGGATTAGGCGCCGCTTCCGTTACCAAAGAAAAGGTGGAAAGCCTGATTGACGAGTTAATTGAAAAAGGGCAGTTAGCTAAAGAAGAAAAATCAAAGGCGATTAAAGAGGTTATGGATAAAATTGAAAAGGAAGAAAAGGAAATTGTAAAAAATATTAAGACGATGGTTAAAGAAGCCGCCGATACGGTTGGCGTCGCCACACAAAAAGATATTGATAGTTTAAAAAAACGCGTTAAGGAATTGGAATCGAAGTTAGCTGAAAAATAACGGTTTTCTGATTTTATTTTACACCGGGCTCAGTGAAAAGCATGTTGAAAATTGTGCCTGGTGTTACCTTAAATAAAGAAACTTAAAAACAGAATAAAAATAAATAAAGTGAAAAAAAGATGAAGAGAAATATTCGCAAGTCAATACGCAATTTAAACCGTTACCAGGATATTCTGCGGGTTTTTGTCAAATACGGATTCTGGGATATCGTAGCTAAAATTCAAATAGGACTTATCCCGGACATAGCTAAGAAAATCCTGCCAAAGATCGAAAAAAAGGAATTGGCTGTATTAGGCGCACCGGTACGGCTGAGAATGGCTTTCGATGAATTGGGCGCTACATTCATCAAGTTCGGTCAGATGTTAAGCCTGCGCCCGGATTTGATTCCACCCGAAATTGCCCAGGAATTTTCAAAATTACAGGATAATGTAGCCCCGGAACGCTTCGAGGAAGTAGAACAGCAAATGGATCAGGAATATAAAAAACCCTTTTTGCAAATGTTTGCCGATTTTGATAAAACTCCTTTGGCGGCGGCGTCCATGGCTCAGGTGCATAAAGCAAAATTAAAAAGCGGTGAGGAAGTGGCTGTAAAGATTTTACGCCCAAATATAAAGCGGCTGATTGAAACGGATATGGACATATTACTCAACCTTGCCCAATTAATCGAAAAACACATTACGGAAAGCAGGTTATACGATCCTGTTGGTATTGTAAATGAATTTGCTAAAACCATCCGTAAAGAGCAAAACCTTATTTTAGAAGGTCGTAATATCGACATATTCCGCCGGAATACCAAAGATGATCCCACAATAAAAACCCCGCTTGTTTATTGGGATTATACCACCGAGAAAATTCTGGTGACCGAACTTATTCAGGGTGTTAAAATTTCCGATCTGCAAACTATGGATGATTCCGGAATAGACCGCAAACAAGTTGCAAATAATGGAGCAAGTTCCATTCTAAAGCAGATTTTTGAATATGGTTTTTTCCACGCTGATCCGCATCCGGGCAATATTTTCGTTTTGCCTGATAATGTTATCGCCCCTATTGATTTTGGTATAATGGGCCGGATTGACGATGAAATGAGAGAGGATTTATTGGATATTTTACACGGTATTGTAGATAAAGACGCTTACCGTATCACCCGCGTTTTACTTAAGATAGGTTTAGTGGAAGATCAAATTAATTCCCGGGCTTTAAAAAGAGATATTTTGGATTTTATCGACCGTTATTATGAGATCCCTTTATACCAAATAGATACTGCCGTACCGCTCAATGAATTTATGGAACTAATACGCGAGCATCGTATTAAACTTCCGCCGGATCTTGTAATGATAGGTAAGGCCCTGGTTATTTCTGAGGCGGTTGGAGTACAACTGTATCCGGAATTCAACCTGTTTGATTTGCTTATACCTTATACCAAGGGCATATTTTTCGATCGTTTTAACCCGCTAAAACAGTACCGGCAAATTCTGCGTATCTTAGAACAAAGCGTCGATCTGCTTAAGGGTCTGCCGGAAGATCTCCATAATATTTTGCTAAAAATCAAAAATGACCGCATAATAATGAATTTGCAGCACCAGGGGCTGGATGATTTCACGAGGGAGCTGGACCGTTCCAGCAATCGTATCGCTTTTTCTATGATCATTGCATCGCTCATTGTCGGTTCATCGCTGGTTATTCAACTCGATAAGGGGCCTTTCATCTGGGACTACTCGGCGCTTGGCATTATTGGTTACGTATTAGCCTCCGTCTTGGGGGTTTGGCTGCTCATTTCAATCTTGAGATCGGGGAAGTTGTAAATAGGATAAAGCCATGATTTACTTTTTAATAAAAAATATTCTAAAATTCTATTTTTGGGGAATGCTCGACATATCCGTACGCAATTTGGAGAATATACCGGAAAAAGGGCCGGCAATTTTGGTGGCAAATCATCCTAGTTTACTGGACGGTCTTTTAATGGTGGCTGTTATGAAAGGAAGAATTTATACATTCGCTAAAGCTGGGGTATTTAACAGCAAATTAAAAATGTTGTTTTTGAAAGTTATCGGGGGCATTCCAGTTGGCGATGCAAAAGATAATAAAAACGCTATGATTGAAGCTAAGCAACTATTGGAAAAAAATAAGCTGCTACTAATTTTTCCTGAAGGCAAACTAAATGACAAACCTGATTTATTACCTTTTAAAAGCGGCTTTTTAAGGTTGGCTGTTAAGTGTAACGCACCGGTGGTGCCTGTGGCTATTATAGGAACTGAGAAAGCGTTGAGTACAGGGCAATTTTTCCCCCGTCCGTCTGATATATATATAAGCTTTTTAGATACGATACGGTTTAGCATCCCAGGAGTACGCATAGATAAAAAAGAACTTCAAAATCATACAGAAGAAGTAAGAAAAAAGATTTTACAAAAAATTAATGTTATGAGAAGCATTTATGGAAAATGTTAAAATTATAAAAGGGATAAAGGGAACCCGAAACCGTCCGAAAACGGCTCTGGTTTTGGGCAGCGGCGCAGCCAGAGGGTTAGCGCATATAGGAGTACTGAAAGCGCTAACGGAACATCATATTCCGATTGATATTGTAGTTGGATCCAGTATGGGCGCAATGATAGGCGGAGCCTATGCCGCCGGTTTAAGTCCCGGACAGATAGAAGAAATTGCCTGCCAAACCAACCGGCTTAAAATAGCGCAAATTTTATTCCCTAAGCGTTTACAACTGGATGGTTTATTAGATGGTAAAAGGGTGCAAAAATTTCTTATCGCCCTTTTGGGCGAGCAAAAAATAGAGCGCCTGAAAATTCCTTTTGCCAGCGTGGCGACAGATATCTGGACAGGTGAAGAAATTATTCTTAATTCAGGATCGCTGGTTAATGCCATTCGGGCCAGTATTTCCTTTCCTTTTTTGTTTACGCCGATGAAAATAGACGGCCGTTACCTTGTGGACGGAGGTGTGGTTAACCCCTTGCCCATAAATATTGCCAGAGAAATGGGAGCGGATTTCATTATTGCAGTGAACGTTATGCCTCCGATTGACCGCCATATTCATAAATTGAATTCTGGAAATATAAGTGCGCCAAGGAATATTTTAGCCGCATCCAGCTCATCATCATTTTTTCAAAGACTTCTAAGCATTTTTAATGAAAACGGAACGGCAAAGAATAATAGTAAACAAGCTGAATTTCAAAATTTATCAAAACCCGGTATACGGCGGCAAATGATCCAAATTGGGACTACAATGGAAAATATGATTATGACACTTCAATTAAAGGAAAATCCGGCGGATATTTTAATTCAGCCTCAATTGAATAATTATCAGTTTTTCGATTTTACCAAAGCAGAAAAAATTATCGCCGCCGGTAAGAAAGCGGCGGGATCACTCATATATGATCTATGATTACGTATTAAAATGAGAGGTGTAATAATGAAACTTTCAATAAAAGAAATAGAAAGAGAAGTATTGTTAATTTTGCTGGCAAACCTGGTTAAAATAAAAATCATCCGGCAAATAGGAATTAAGGTTGCGGAAAAAAAATTATGGAAAAAGATTATTGAGGATACTAAGTATAATTACCCAGCCGGCGTTCAAGAGGATAAGTATTATTTTGCCGTCGCTTATTTGAACGCCCTCGCCAGGGGCATTAAAAAAGGATTAATATCCGAAAAAGTCTTAACAAATCTGGCGCCTGTAATTGATAAAATATATGCTAATAACGATAAAGAAATTGCTTTTGAAGAAAGCCATGGCTTCAAAGCGCCTCAATTTTTAACCATTTCTCCCACTAAAGCATGCAATCTTAAATGTAAAGGCTGCTATGCCAGCAGTTCAGATTTTACCCGAAATAAACTTGATTATGGCTTAATTATAAAAATAATAACAGAACAGCGGGAATTGTGGGGACGGCATTTTACGGTTATCTCCGGCGGCGAACCTTTTGTTTACCGCGATAATGGAAAAGATATTATTGATCTTGCCGCAGAGTTCCCCGATCATCTGTTTTTGGTTTATACTAATGGAACGCTGATAAGTAAAAAAGTGGCTGCCAGATTAGCCGATATTGGTAACATTACACCGGCTATCTCGGTGGAAGGTTTTGAGAGAGAAACCGACGAACGCCGCGGTGAAGGAACATTTAAAAAAATCCTGGCGGCTATGGAAAATCTTCGAGAGGTGGGCGTGCCCTTTGGACTTTCTGTAACAGCTACCCGCAATAATTATAAAACTGTTGTCAGCGATGAATTCTATGAATACTTTATGGATCAGCAGGGCGCAATATATGCCTGGATATTTCACTACATGCCCATCGGCCGCTCTTTCACTGTGGACCTGATGCCAACGCCGGAAGAACGTTTATACATGTGGATGCGTGAACGGGAACTGGTGCGCGAACAAAAACGCCTTCTTGCAGATTTTTGGAACGGCGGTCCCTTAAGCAACGGATGTATATGTTCAGGCAGGCCCCGAACCGGTTATTTTCATATTGACTGGAACGGCAATATAATGCCTTGTGTATTCATCCCCTACTATACGCACAATATAAAAAATATCTACCAATCAGGAGATAATTTAAATAGCATCCTTTCATGCCCGTTTTACGATGACTTAAGAAAATGGCATCATAGTTATATTGATGGACGTCCTCCTGAAAAAATGGGAAACATGTTAGCTGAATGCGCCATCCGTGATCATAATCCGATGCTTAAGCGGATTGTACAAAAAAACGGGGCCCATTCTGAAGATGAAGCGGCAACGCAGGCAATAAGTGATCCGGAATATGCAAAAAGAATGAGACAATACGGTCGCCGTTTAAAGCAAATAATGGATCCCATTTGGGAAACGTATTATCAGAAACGAAAATTAGTATATAAAGAATATAATTAAAATGAGATCAAATAAATATAGTTACTATAAAGGAGAGTAAAGATGATTGATAAACCTGGAGTATCCATTGTAATCTCTGTCTTAAACGAAGAGAGTACGGTAGGCGATGTTGTGAAAACATCGCTGCAATGCCAAATGGTTGATGAAGTCATCGTTGTTAACGACGGCTCAACCGATCATACGGCGAAAAAGTTAGAACCCTTTTTAAGCCATCCTAAATACAGCTATATCGAGTTCGAGCAAAACAAAGGAAAGTCGTACGCTATGGTAGCTGGTGTGGAAGCTTCGGAAGGCGAAATTATTGTATTTGTGGACGCCGACCTGCTTGGATTTAAAAAAGAACATATTGAGCAGCTTTTAAAACCGCTCATCAAAGGCGAAGCGGATATGGTTATAGGCCCTCCGGTTGAGAACAAATTGGATGAAAAGTTAAATCCACTGCAAATGCTTTCCGGCGAGCGCGCTGTTTTTAAACAGGATATAATGCCCATTCTGGAAAAAATGAGAACAGCCAAATACGGCGTGGAAACGCTTATAAACCTGTATTATAAGAGTAAGGGAAAAAAAGTTAAATACGAATATTTATGGGATATTTATCATTTGATAAAATTTCGCAAAGAGACATTGAACTCATCTCTTAAAAACTATGTTATTGAAGTAAAACATATTTCCTGCACCCTGGCAGCCAATTATATACTGGTATTTATGGCTATCAGAACCGCTCTGCAAGGATTAAGGTTCTAAAATGATCATTGCAGCATTCTTTATGGGATTATTATTTTCAATACCATTAGGGCCGCTGGGCAAAGGATGTTTTCTATAAGAAAAACATATTGTTTTAATCACTGTTTGACTAACTACTTATATAAGTAGTTAAAAAATTATTTTAAAGCTGTAGAGGATGAAATTATTATAAAACCAATAATTAAATCATTACTTACAATGCCGACATTCAGCCTTGCCGATGCTGTTTTAGCCAATGATGCTCTGCGTGGCATGGCCGTTAAAATTGGAGATAGGACAATCTATCACACGCTTGTTGAAAAAAACGAGGATGACAGACCTTTTAAGGTTCAGGAAGATAAGTATTATTTGATTCGGAATTTGCTTTATTCAATTAATAGAGCTTTGGAAAATAAAAGGATTTCGCCTGCTGTGCGCCGCGGACTTCTCAAGATTCTGGTTGGTAATGTAATATTTGAGGATAATCCCACAAGAAGAACTTTTAAGGAAACTAATGGAATTGACGCTCCTAGTTTTTTACTCATTAGCCCCACGAAACGCTGCAATCTTCGCTGTGTTGGATGTTATGCTTGCAGTTCTTCACGTGATGCGGAACAATTAGATTTTAATACTTTTGACCGCATTATAACGGAAAAACGGAAGCTATGGGGATCCCATTTTACTGTAATTTCCGGTGGAGAACCGCTGATGTGGAAAAGTGATGGAAAGGATATCATTGACATTGCCGCCAAACATAACGATAATTTTTTCTTAATGTATACAAATGGAACCCTTATAGATAAAAAGATGGCGCAAAGAATAGCTGAGGTAGGCAATATCACTCCAGCTATATCTGTTGAAGGTTTTGAAAAAGAGACTGATTCCCGGAGGGGTAAAGGAGTTCATAAACGTATTCTCAAGGCATTCGAAAACTTGCGGAATTATGGCGTACCTTTTGGTATTTCCATTACCGCAATGAGGAATAACGCTGAGTTTGTTATTAGTGATGAATTTATGGATTTTTACTTTGATCGGCAAGGAGCTGTTTACGGCTGGATTTTTCAATACATGCCAATCGGACGAAAGTACACGCTGGATTTGATGGTTACTCCGGAACAGAGAAAATGGATGTATGATCAGGAACAGCATCTGGTACGTGATAAGAAACTATTCATCGCCGATTTTTGGAACAGCGGCGCCACATCTAACGGCTGTATCTCTGGAGGCCGTTCCGGCGGATATTTCTACATCGACTGGAATGGAAACTGCCTGCCCTGTGCCTTTTATCCTTACACTACTGACAATATCTATGAAATCTATAAAAAGGGTGGCGATCTGAACACAGCTTTGATGAGTCCATTCTTTCAGTCTATTCGTAGATGGCAGCGTGATTACAGCTATATGAAGCCGGCTGATGAGGTTGGCAACCAGATATGTCCCTGCGCTATTAAAGATCATTACCGTGACGCCAGAAAAACTATTGAAGATACCGGCGCAAAACCTGCCGATAAAGCTGCCGCCGAAGCTTTGAAAGATCAAAAGTATGCCGAAGGCTTAGCAGCCTATGGCGATGAAGTCGAGCGCCTTACTGGACCAATTTGGGAAAAAAATTATATAGGACCGGAGAAGGAAAAAATGGAAATTCGAAAGGCAGGATAAACCAGAGTCTAAAAAGCAATAACCTGTTAAAAGCTTCGAATGTACTAATAAGCTTCGTAGTTTCTACAGGTTTTATAATTGGATTTGTACTAAATGTGACTGTATTACATTTTAAATTTAGTACAATAAATGTAGAAAAAATTTAATATAAGCCAGAAAATGAATATTAATATCAAATTAAAAGAGCTTCAGTCTAAAATGAAAATAGAGCCGGAAAGGATTTCTGTTTTTTTAGAAAATTATATCAAAGAATATATGGAAAAGTTAGAAAGAGAGAGTGTGGTTCTGGGGCTTAGCGGGGGACTCGATTCCGCAGTGGTTGCCGCTTTATGTAAAAGAGCAGTGGGTTCCAAAAAAACTTTAGCCTTAATAATGCCCGATAAGGACTCAGACAAAGAACATTTAAAAGACGCTCAAGATATTGCTGAAGTATTAAATATCGAGACAAAATTGGTTGATATAAGTCCCTATCTAAAAAAACTAAGCATATATAAATTACTCCCGTTAAATAAAGTTCATATTCCTGGAGAATTAAAAGGATTTTTAATTAAAAGAGCTTATAATTTTTATAAAGAAAAAACAGGAGAAACTCCTTTTTCAACAAGTGTTTTAGGATTTAAAGATAATAAATTTGGCTCTTATCTTAAAAAAGCCAATGCCTACTATCGAATAAAGCACAGGTTGAGAATGACACTGCTTTATCTTCAGGGAGAACTTGAAAATAGATTAATAGTTGGAGCGGCAAATAAAAGCGAATATAAAATCGGCTTCTTTGTAAAACACGGATGCGACGATGCCGCCGATATTATGCCGCTTCTAAATTTATATAAAACTCAGGTAAGAGAACTTGCTAAATATTTGGAGATCCCATCAAGAATTATAGAAAAATCTCCATCACCGGATATTCTTCCTGGCATTACTGATGAAAAAGCAATAGGAATTCCTTATGAAAAATTAGATTTAATTTTATTGGCATTAGAAGAAGGGTGGGAAATTTTAGACATTGTTTGTTTTTTAGGAATAAAAGAAAGAGACATTATTTATATAAAAAATTTAATTCAAAAATCCGAGCATATGCGAAATGTATATACACCTGGAAATAAATTGCCGTTCTAAATATAAAGCGGGGGTGAATTCAGGTAAAACTGACCATGTACAAAAAAAATACAAATATGAAAAATATAATTTTATAAAGGATAAAGAAATGAAGGATAAGCTAAAAGTAACAGTTATAATATCTGCCCTGAATGAAGAGAGTACTATTCATGGAGTCACAAAAACCGCGCTGAAGTGCCGGATGGTTAATGAAGTCATCTGTGGCCAATTATTTTCTGGTTTTTATGGCATTAAGAACAATTATTAAAGGGATAAGGTTTTAAGATGATTTTAGCGGCTTTTTTCTTAGGATTAGTGATTTCGATTCCCCTGGGTCCATTAGGACAAATAATGTTGAAGCGGGTTCTGAATCGTGGATTTTGGCATGGTTTCTCGATTGCGATTTTCGATGCAATGGCCGGCTTTGCTTTCAGTGTTGTTTTTCTGATTGGAATGGAACAATTAGCTCTGAACCCGATTGTGAAACTGACAGCCCAGATTGCCGGTCTGTTATTTCTGCTTTTTATGGGAATAAGGGAAATATTCTTTTCGCCCCAAAGAAAGAGCGTTAAAAAAGAATTTTCTTTAAGCAGAGGTATGGTAATCGGCAATTTGTTTTTAGTGCTCGGTTATTACGTTTCCAATCCGACAACCTGGGCATTCTGGATCAATTTTTCTGCTTTTATAAATGAAACGATCATCGTTCAGCAGAATTTGTTTAATTATATACTATTCAGCGCATTATATGCGCTTGGAGTTCTAACCTGTCAATATTTAGCTATCCTTCTATTTAAAAACATAGGACGGTTTGAAAAGGCGAAGACCGCAATAAAATTTGCGTCTTCAGGCGCGATAATAATAACGATAAGTTATTTCTTCTATTTAACCATTCAGGATTTGACGGCGCACTGGTATACCATAGAACAAATCTTTCATTAAATAAAGTAGGAGAAAATGATAAAATGATTAATAAAGAATCATTTAAAAATCTGGAAATGTCCTTAGAACGGGCTAATCAATTAGTCAAAAAGCTTAATGAAAAAAATGAAAAATATCCAGGATTTGCCGCAGGCGAAGTGGAATATGACTTTTCAAAAACAATTTTACAAGAAATGAATGAAGCGCTTGCCGAGATTCTGTCGCATATATCACAGGCTCATTTGGAATTATCATCAAAAATATCAAGAAAAGAAATGGATTCTGCTATTCATCAGGCATATAGACTTCTCTATAATATATATGACGACGTCAAGCAGATAAAAACAGAATATGACTTAGCAGACTCCCAAAGGAATTCAATTAAACAACTAAACATTCATTTGAAAAGGTTTACGAAACACAATGAACAAACAAGGGATCATTTATTAGATGTGGTTAATACGCTAAATGAGCCGGCAGAATAAAAATGTGTTTTCTGTTGGATATATAAGCAAAATTTCAGGACAGGGATTAAGGATGATACGAGAAAACTTAATAGAACTGCTTCAAAAAAGCATAAAACAAAACTGGTATGCACCCGCTTTTTCAAACTATGAAGGAGAGACAGTTAGCTACGGGGAGGCTGCTGAAAATATTTTAAAGCAGCATCTGGTTTTTCAGAAGTGCGGACTTAAAAAGGGCGATAAAATTACAGTGATTGGCCAAAATTCCGTTAACTGGGCGTTGACCTATCTATCAGCTATATCTTATGGCGCTGTGATTGTCCCTATCTTGCCTGATTTTAGTTCGGATGATGTGGAACATTTAATCAATCATTCCGAATCCAGGTGGCTCTTTGCTGACAAAAAGATATTAGAGTCCATTAATATAACAAAACTGAAAAAGCTGGAAGCTGTAATTTCGTTAAAAGATATGCAGTGTGCTGCTTCCTGCAAAAAAAGTACCCGTAAAAATATTGAAGCAGCTATTGAGCAATTTAAAGGTAAAGTCAAAGATGGGGTTAAAGCGGAAAATTTTAGTTTACCAAAAATAGACAATTCTGAATTAAGCGCTTTAGTTTATACATCGGGCACAACTGGTTTCTCCAAAGGGGTAATGCTGCCACTGCAAAGCCTGACCGTTAATGTGGTTTATGCCATGAATCATTTTGATTTGAAAGCAGGCGATAATATGCTTTCTATTTTACCCATGGCCCATGCATTTGGCTGCGCTTTTGAATTTCTGTTTCCGTTTAGTCTTGGCGTTCATACAACTTTTCTTAATAAAACGCCTACTCCAAAAATTCTGCTTAATGCGCTCGCTGATGTGCGTCCCAAATTATTTCTCACAGTCCCTTTAATAATTGAAAAGATTTATAAAGCACAGATTAAACCGCTGTTGAACAAAAAAATCATTCAATTTATATGCAAGTCACCTAAAATTAATACTATTCTTAAAACGCGGATTCGCGAAAAAATATTGACTGTTTTTGGCGGAAATCTAATTGAAATTGTGGTTGGCGGCGCGGGGCTGAATGATGAAGTAGAGCGATTTTTCAAAGAGATTGATTTCCCTGTCACAGTTGGATATGGTATGACTGAATTTGGTCCGCTCATTAGTTATTCGGGATGGCAAGCACAAAAAATTGGCTCTGTAGGCAAGACTATTGAATACTTAGAAGTAAAAATAGATTCGGACGATCCTTTTTTGATTGACGGAGAAATTTTGGTCCGTGGTGAAAATATGATGACAGGTTATTACAAAAATGAAGAAGCCACCGAAGCTGCCATCGATTCCAACGGCTGGTTACACACTGGTGATATGGGTGTGATAGATGAAGATAATTACATTTATATTCACGGCAGGGAAAAGAATATGATTTTAGGCCCCTCGGGCCAGAATATTTACCCGGAAGAAATTGAGGCTAAGTTGAACAATATGTCTTTTGTTCAGGAATCCCTTGTTTTGGAGAAGGAAGGAAAGATATTTGCTTTAGTCTACCCTGACTATGAGTTGGTTGATGCAAAAGCCATTCCTGTGGAAAATTTGGATACAATAATGGAAGATAACAGAAAGCAGGTAAATGAAACACTGCCTAAATTCAGTCAGATAATAAAAATTAAACTGTATCCCAAAGAATTTGAAAAGACGCCAACAAAGAAAGTTAAACGGTTCTTGTATGATATTTAGGTTGTCATATAAAATTATTATGCGGTCTGTACAAGCGGCAAAAGAATTTGGCAGTGAAACGGGAAGAGTTAATCAGGAGCTCGAACCGGCTTACATATTATAAACAATAAATTGAGATATTATGGAATTATTTACAATGAAAACAGGCCTCACTTTAGGCAGCGGCGCCGCCAGAGGATTGACACATATAGGCGTCATAAAAGCAATAGAGGAAAAAAATATTAAAATTGACTGCATCGGCGGGTCAAGTATCGGAGCATTAATCGGCGGGGCTTACGCTATGGGTATGTCTTTACAGGAAATTGAGGAAATCGCCCTGAAAACCGATTGGAGGTTAATGGCAAAAGTGTTTTCGCCAACACTATCGCTTTCAGCACTGACAAATGACCGTTATCTAAATGAGTTTTTATACAGCATTTTTGGCGATAAAACCTTTGACGATTTGAAAATTCCTTTAAGCGTTGTTGCCGCTGATATTGAAAGCGGAAAAATGGTAGTCCTAAATAGTGGAAGCATTTTAAAAGCTGTACGGTCCAGTATTTCTGTACCCGTTATTTTTTCGCCAGTAGTTCACAAGTCATATCACTTGGTTGACGGCGGTTTGGTAAACCCCACGCCGGTCGATGTAACGCGAGCAATGGGCGCCGATAAGATTATCGCTGTGAATCTGAGAGCATTTAATCCGCAGCAAGTTGTTTTTAATAATAAAGAATATAATGACAATAGAGACGATTCCTCAACAGTACACAAAATGACTCTCAATAAAAAGATGCGGTACTTTATCAAAAATCCTCTAAAAATAAAAGAAAATATTTCTATAGATTCAAAGCAGGATTTACCAGGATTCGGAAAAATCTTGTATCAGATGTTCGTAATCGTACAAATTCAGATGGCGGATTTAACTATGCAAATTACCAGACCTGATATTCTTATCGAACCGGATACTACGCAATATACGCTTTTCGATTTTCTAAAAGGAAAAGAACTAATAGAAATTGGTTACCAAGCAGCGATAAAATCCTTTCAACAATATCTTTCAGAAACCAATTCAAAATTACTTAGGAGTGTTAAGATGAAT
>JAUXGF010000456.1 GCA_030622395.1 Calditrichaceae bacterium | reverse complement strand
TGTTTTTTTTACCCATCCCTGCTTGCATCCCGATACTTCGGGGTAACCCTTCCCTAATACAATAGGGAAGAGAATCCAAGTCCCCCTCTTGCTCCGTAGGAGTTCCTGCGGAAAGAGAGTTAGGGGTGTGTTATTAACTTTTCCCGATCACATTCTTGCATACTTTGTTGAGGGTGGGAGCCCATGAGTGTTTATAGGAGGATAAGGCTTATGAAAAAGCTGATGTCTTTTTTACTAATCATTCCATTAATTTTTATAGAATCAAACTGCACCGATAAAAGTCCGGTGCAAGCGGGAAAAAGCGCTAATGTAGCCCTTTATTCTGATCAGGGCTGCTGGGAAGAATCTGTTCAAGCAGCAGAAAAAATGTTTCAATGGATGGAGCTGACAGTGGAAATAGTGGATGCAGATTATATTAATAACCTGGGGCTTAATACTTTTGGTCTCGTCCTCATACCGGGCGGCGATATGTACTTATACTCTCAGAGTCTTTCTTCTGAGGGTAAAGATAACATAAGAAATTTCATTAGCAATGGCGGAGGGTACATTGGTATTTGCGGAGGAGCCTACTTTGCCGCGAAAAGAGTTATTTGGCAGAACAGCCAGCTTTCCATGAATTCTTTAGGTTTATATTCAGGCGCATCCAAAGGGCCGATTAACGAAATTGTTCCCTATCCTGATTACGGTATGTGTAAAATAAATATTATAGATACCACACATTCAATAACCCAATCTGAGCCGGAATTTACTTGGATACTTTATTATTCGGGTCCGGTCTTATTGCCGTATAAAGACGCCAATGTAACCATTTTAGGAAGGTACGACAGAGGGAACAAAGACCCGGCAATATTAGCTTTTGATTACGGCAAGGGCAGAGTATTCCTCATCGGCACACATCCCGAGATCGAAGAAGACAGCGACCGCGACGGATTGGACTGGGGCGATGAATTAGATGAGCAGGGTTCGGACTGGGATTTGATGAAAAAGGCGGCGGAGTGGTGTTTGAAGAAGTAAATGGCTCTATTTCGATTTTTGTGGGTAAATATAATAATAAAAAATAGCAATTGTCATTTCGATCCCGAGGGTTCGGGAAAAAATCTGTAACTTCAATAATCCCAAGGGTTGTAAGATTTTTCAACCTCCCAAAGCGTCAGGATTCGCGCCTCTCCGAAGGAGTTCATGTGGGAAAATGACAAATGGGTTTAGATCAAATTTGGGTAAAAGTAAGCGCTTTGGCGGGGAAGCATAAGAAAATTCAAATCTTTTATTACTTGGAAAATAGAATGATTTATATTTATAAATCAACTATCCAGCATCCAGTTTGCTTTGTTCTTAATCATCTTCCGCCAATTTTTTAATCAGCTTTGCCTGATGAATTTTTTTAACGTTTGCTTTGGTTATTTCAATTCGAAAATCATCGTAATCCGCTGTTTCTTTAAGCTTTGGGATATGACCCATTGTTTCTAATAAAAAACCGGCAAATGTTTCATAATCCCCTTCGGAAAATTCGATATTCACAATCTCGCTTAATTCATCCAAATCAATACGGGCGTCTATCAGCCATGTATGGTCATTAAGCGCCTTTACCCGTGGAATATCTTCGTCATGCAGGTGAAAGTCGCCAATAACGACCTCAACCAAATCATCCGTTGTAACTAAACCTGCCGTACCGCCGTATTCATCAATCACGATGGCAATTGAAATGTTTTGATCCTGAAATTCACGTAATAATTCTGCGCAGCTTTTATTCTCCGGCACAAAACTGACAGGCTTTATCAAAGATTCAATTGGTTTATCCTGATCCATCATATCATATATAAAAACAATGCCTATAATATTATCCAGCGATTCATGATAAACAGGAATACGCAGCTTTCTGTTAGAAGCCATTAACTTATGTACATCATCCCATGAGGCGCCTTCCTTTGCGGCAATTATTTCTGTTCGGGGAGTCATTGCTTCTCTTACTTTTGAACCGGAAAAATCCAATACCTTTGATATATATTTCTGCTCCGAAGTTCCAAGAAAAGCAATATTATTATTTTCCTGCAACAGTATCTCCATCTCTTCGCGCGAGAAAAAATTAACTACCGGTTCATGATTAATTTTTAAAATATCTAAAATTAAATCAATTATAAAATTGATTGAAACTATAAGGGGCTTTAAAACAATATAAAATATTTGAACCAAAAACACGGTCTTTAAAATAATTGCATCGGCATAAAAACGAAACAGCGATTTCGGAAGAATTTCACCAAAAAAAAGCACTGACAGCGTTATTATTATCCAGGCAATAGTTTCATCAATGTATCTTATTAAAAAAACAGTGGCAAAAGCGGTACAAAGAATATTGGCGATATTATTACCGACTAAAATGGTCGAGAAAAACTTTTCGGGCTTTTGAATGAATTTTACAGTGTGTTCAGCTAATTTTATTTTTTGTTTAGTCCAGATTTCCAGACGGATTTTGTTGAAGGCTGTAAATGCCGCTTCTGAACCGGCAAAGAAAAAAGATAAAATTAATCCAATAAAAGCTATATATATTTCCATATAAAGTTGATTAGGTTACTTCAATCCTTTTAATGAAGAAATGGAGTATTGGAGTAATGGATTAATGGGTTAATGGGTTAATGCAAAGATGCAATATTCCAATACTTAGACAATCTATATTTAATTTTTCAAGCTTTTTTTTTACCAAGTCAAGCCCTAAATCTTGTGTAAATTACTCCCTAGCCATCACTCCCCTGCGGTGTAACCGGAATGGAGCGTAGCGGAATGAAGGTTACACCGCTCGCGCCAATTTCGACCACCCTT
>JAUXGF010000158.1 GCA_030622395.1 Calditrichaceae bacterium | reverse complement strand
TCTGGCGATCGTTTTGATCGATAGACGCCGGGCCGCCTGTGTCTACGCCACTGCTTCGTAATTCATCCATTAAATCCCGGATAGCTAAGCGTTCACGAATATTATCTTTTGTATAAAACTCTCCACGAGGATTAAGAGCATAGCCGCCTTTTTCAACAATTTCATTAGCAAGGGGAATGTCGGCTGTAATTACCAGATCGCCTTTTTGCACTTTCTGAATTATATGTTCGTCCGCTATATCGAAACCGCCGGGAACCTGAATCGACTTTATATGATCAGATTGAGGAATTTGCAGAGGTTGATTGGCAACTAATGTAAGGCATACTTGAACCCTCTCTGCCGCGCGGAAAAGAATATTTTTTATCACTTTGGGACATGCATCGGCGTCAACCCAGATTTGCATTTAAACACCTTAAAAGGAAATGAATAATTTTTATTTGACTAAATATAAACAAAATGGCGCTTCCGTCAAACAGGCGATCAGCCGGCTAAAATGTATTAACGAATTAGTATAAATGCAAGGAATTGGAATTCTCAAATTTCATTTCTAAATATCTTATCCATTATCCAGTTTGTTTTTGATGCAGTATATCCTGTACTCGGGCATTTACCAATTCCATTAAGTTCATCAACAATGGTTTGTATTAAAGGCTGTTGAATATGTATGGGATTATTGATCTCAAATTCTTGAATTCCTTCATCATTCTCTAACTGAATTGGATTATTCCCAAAAGTTGAAAATGTGATTTTGCCTTTATCGCCGATTATTTCCGATCGATCCAAGTGTTTATAGGCGTTAAAATTCCATATACCTGTCACATGGATATTTGTATCAAAGGTAAATAACCCGCTAACAATATCCTCTGCTTCATATAGAAAAGTTTGATTGGATATATACCCTCCGGCTGACTTCACTTCTCCAAAAAAGAATTGAAGAATATCAATTGTATGCGGCGCAAGATCAAAAAAATAACCGCCGCCGGCGATTTTAGGATCAACCCGCCAATGTTTTATTCCATTTATATCTTTAGGAAACGGTTTTTGATGGAATGTTACATTCACAAATCTAACATCCCCGACAGCTCCTTTATCAAGTAATGATTTGATTTTTAAAAAACGCGGCAATGCTCTTCTATAATATGCAACAAACAGGGGGACTTCATATTCCTCGCATACCTTAATCATTTTTTGACAGTCATTAAAATTTAAAGCCATCGGTTTTTCAACATAAACCGGTTTGCCGGCTTTTGCGGCTGCCAGGGTATATTCTTTATGCGAAGACGGCGGGGTCGCTATATAGACGGCGTCGACTTGCGGATCATTTATTAAAGCCTCTGCATTGTCATACCATTTCGCAGCCTTATGCCGGCTCGCATAATCTTTAGCGAGTTTACCGTTTCGACGCATGACTGCAATGAGAGTCGAGCCCTTTGCTAATTGGAATCCCGGCCCGCTTTTAAATTCAGTCACGTCTCCGCAGCCAATTATTCCCCAACGTATATCATTCATATTCATTTCGGATAAATTTGTTTATATTAGAATCGACAAATACGCCCATAGAGGGACCCTAAGCGTTTATTCCCGAACTAGTCTTTCAAATAATTATTTTCATTATTTGGTTGATTGTCAATAGTAGCAATACATAACCCAAGCTTGATATCGAATCAACCCAATTTCTTTTATTTTAATTCCGGATACAATTCTCAAATTATTTCTCAAGCTTATATAACTCTTACACCGGTATCTAATATTTCTTTAACTAATGGATCATCTGGAGTAAAATTTCCAGGATTGAAGGGTAGGATTTCCAAATCTGAGCTTATTGAAATTGTTATTCTACGAATTTTATTTTTATCCCGAAAACGAACTCCTTCAAAACATTCAGATACTAACGCTAAATCTATATCACTCCATTTACTTGCTTTCCCTCTGGCATAACTACCAAATAATATAGCGTCTTGAATCTGAATACCATTTTCTTTAAGAGATGATAGATATAGATTTATGATTTTCCGAACTCTATTTGGGATTTTAACCATTTAGAAAAATCCTTAATTTTAGTGAAATATTTCCCGGTAAATTCTTTAGTACAAATTTTATAAAATTCTTTTCGATATTCCGGATACCTTACTTCTAAATTAAAATCGTTTACCTCATCATCCACCACAAAAAATATAGAGAAGTATTGAAAAGAGCAATAAATTTTTTCGCAGAATTGATATTCAGAATGCAGATTATACATTTTTCAGAACTCTTTTCTTATATCTTTAAAAAGCTACTTGCATGAAGGATCAGGGGACTGGCAACCCCATAAATCCGGAAAATAGTATTTTATTAAATTGTCTTTTGTGTTTTTCTCTTTTAATATTCTTAATCCACCACGTCTTAATTTAATAATTTCTCTTTATTATGCAAAAAAATTCCTTTTAGCATTTACCTTTTTTCCTTTGAAGGTCATTAATAAACAGTTTGAAAATTAATGCGCATGGATTTACAATAAAAATAATATGTAACAATTTAGTCCCTTATGAGTTGAATTTTGGGAAAATTGTTAAGAATATTTTATTCTTGTATCAGAGTTAAGCGTAGCGGTCTTTGATACATACGGGGGAAGTAGCCCCGAGGGGGGTCGCTGCGCGAGAAGCGATGCCCTGAGCTTAGCCGAAGGGCAGGAATTGGGAAGTAGCCCCATGAGGGGCGGAATGTTTGTAGAAAGTGATAACCCCAAAAGAGGGAAGCCCCATCCCACTCCACAGGAGTCCCCGTGGGACAGGAAGGCTGCGCCTGGGGCGGTATGAATTTTTTAATTGACGCCTGCTCACCTCAGGTAGGAAGCGCAGAAGAATGGAATCCTAAAGAAGTGGTCCCGAAACATCGGGATGAGATTTGATATTTCCGGTTTATCCGGCTTAGGGTGTGGAAAAAATTAAAACCACTATTGATTTAAATTCATCATTAAAACATACTTAGTAATAAAAAGTATAAATCTAATATTTTTAAAATGTTGTTAATCTTTTTTAAAATTTGACGAAAATAGTACTGGCTATTATATTTTATTAAATTTATTTTCATTTTAAATCAATTAAAGTTGATTTTTAAAAAGGGGTTGTTATGGAATTTCTAACAAAGGAATATCTTGAAGGTGAAGTTAATGTAATTGATACAGAAGAACGATTAACTACAGAAACTTCAGACGATTTGAAAATTCTTATCAAAGAGCTTGTGGACAACGGTAAATTTAAAATTGTTATAAACTTGGAAAATACAAAGTATATGGATTCGAGCGGTTTGGGAGCTATTGTTTCAAAAATTGCCGTTACCCGCTCAAATAAAGGAGATATACGATTAGCGGCGATGCAAGAATTTGTAAAACGTTTATTAGAGCTGACTCATATTAATAAAATTCTAAAATGCTATGATAATGTAGACATGGCTGTTAATAGTTTTAAGGAATAATTATGCAAAAGGAAAAAGACGGGTTTAACGCCTCCGAATTTCATTACCTGCAGCCGGATTATAAACGTCCTATATTTAAAGTTCCTGATAAATATAAAGAAAGAATAAAAAACAGGTTAATTTTTTTATACGGTGAAAAGCGCGGTGAAGAATGTTATAATGAATTAGAACGTATAATCAAGGTTTACTATGCCCATAAAACCCCGCAAATGATTGAATGGGAAAAGGACTTCGATCCTGTTGAACGCTTCAGTGAAAAAGACGTCATTTTAATTACTTACGGCGATCTTGTAAGCGCTGCTAAAGATCCGCCCTTAGAAACTATGGCTGAGTTATGTAAAAAATATTTGAACGGAGTATTTAATACCCTTCATATTTTACCGTTTTTTCCGTTCTCCTCAGACCGCGGCTTTGCCGTAATGGATTTTGAGGAAGTCGATCCGAATTTAGGCAATTGGGAAGATATTGTGAATTTAAAGACCGACTTTAAGCTTATGTTTGACGGCGTCTTTAATCACGTTTCGTCGAAAAGCCGTTGGTATCAGGAATTCTTAAATCAAAATTCGTATTATAAAGATTTCTTTACCGTATTTTCAACAAAAGAACAAATATCGCCGGATTATTTAAAAATCATTGTCCGCCCCAGAACAAGTGATGTATTGACTGAATTCCAAACATTAAACGGACGACGATTGGTCTGGACGACTTTCAGCGCCGGTCAGATTGATCTGAATTATAAGAATCCCAAAGTTCTAATAAAGATGATGGAAATTCTGCTTACTTATATCCGCAGAGGAGCTGATGTAATCCGTTTGGATGCGGTAACTTATCTTTGGGAAGAATTAGGCACTACATGTGTTCATCTGGAACAAAATCACGTAACTATTAAACTTTTCCGTGATGTATTAGACGCCGTTGCGCCGCATGTCGCTTTAATTACTGAGACGAATGTGCCGCACGCCGATAATATTAAATATTTTGGAGACGGCGCAAATGAAGCGCAAATGGTGTATAACTTTGCCCTGCCGCCGTTAGTTTTACATACTTTTCAAACAGGGGACGCCGCGCATCTTACAAAATGGGTAAAAAGTCTAAAAATGATCTCTCCCCAAGCAACTTATTTCAATTTCTTAGATTCCCATGACGGGGTCGGCGTGATGGCTGTTAAAGACATTTTGTCTAAAGATGAAATTGAAATGATGGCTTTAAAGGTTTTAGAACACGGCGGTTATATTTCATACAAAGATAACGGCGACGGCACCAGCAGCCCTTATGAATTAAACATCACCTGGTTTAGCGCTATTAATAACGAAGACGCTGATGAACCGGTAGAATTGCAAATCCGCAGGTATGCGGCTTCACGTTCTATTGCGCTGGTAATAATGGGAGTTCCGGGCATATATTTGCACGGCTTGCTCGGCTCTAAAAATGACGCCGAATTGGTTATTGAAGAAGGACAGACCAGGAGCAACAATCGAAAGAATATCAAAAAAAAGGAATTGTTAAAATCATTAGAAAATCATAATTCAACGACCTTTCTTGTAACTTTTGAACTGCTGCGATTAATAAAAATACGCATAAATGAAAAAGCATTTCATCCTAACGCCCGCCAGCAGGTTCTCGACGTATCTAACGCCCTTTTTACAGTGTTGCGCACATCAGCCGATGAAAGCGAAAGGATACTTGCCGTTACAAATATTACCAATAGTGAACAATTATTTGAATTTGATTTGGGATCTATCAATTTGCATAAAAATAAATGGCGGGGTTTACTATCCAAGCTGCCCTTTAAAACGGAAAACAGCAATTTATCTTTTAAGCTTCGACCCTATCAAATTGTATGGTTGAAGAGTGGAAGACTGGAGTGATGGAGTGTTGGAGTGATGGAGTAATGTAAGAATGGATTATCTATATTTTAAGTAGGAAGTAGGAAGTAGGAAGTGGGAAAGTTTTATAATTCTTAATTCCTACTTTCTACTTCTTACTTCCTACTTCCCACTTTTTACTTTTTACTGCGCTTGCGTTAATTGTTATTAGCGCCTAAAAAACAGCAAGATCATACAATATTTTATCATTCAAATTGATTATTCTTCTTTTAGAATCAGGCTGTAAGAAAATAAATATTTTTAAAAAGGAGAATTTTCAATGGAAACTAAAACTATCTCGACAAACATTGCCAATGGAACCATTCATTACTCTGATCGTTCAGAAAATATCTCAGATATAGAATGGTCAAAACATCCTAAGTTTAATGGGGTTTACCTTAAAAATATGATACAAGGCGCAGATACATGTGGTCTTTTTAGCTCGCATATAGTTAAAATTGATCCCAACTGCTGCCTTGAAACCCATTGCCATGAAAACCAAATGGAATTGCATGAAGTTATTGAAGGCGATGGGTCATGCAAACTCATTGAAGACGTCTTTGATTACCATTTTGGGAAAATGGCAGTAATTCCAAAAGGAGAAAGTCATATGGTTCAGGCGGGTGAAAACGGCTTAACTCTGCTTGCCAAATTCTTTCCTGCCATGCTCTAAAACCGGACATTTAACAAAAGGGATACTGAATGAAAAATCAAAACGAAAGTATAAAATTGTTCAATATCCCTTTTATATCAGGCGTAGAAGCGATATCAGGACAAAATGTCATCAATGAATTTCGCCGTCATATTCATAAAACATACATTGTCGGCATAGTTGGACAAGGTAAAAGAATTATAACACACCCTGACGGAACTACTCAAGTAACAGAGAATGAAATATTTATTATAAATCCTGGTCAAGTTCATTCATGCAGCTCTGAAAATCAATCAGGCCACTCGTATAAGATTTTGAGTATCTCATCTAAAACCATGCAATCAATCGCATCTCAAATTTCAGAAAAACATGAAAAGATACCTTATTTCAAAAAAGTTCACTATACCAATAAAGAGTTATCAGAAAAATTTATACGATTATTCAACATAATAGAAGAGCCGGAATCAGACATTCAAGTGGAGAGCAATTTTTATTCATTTCTTCCTTATTTGTTGATATACTTTTCAGAGTCTCCACCTCTGATTTACATGACAGGAGAACAAAAGGACTCAATGAAAAGAGTTTGTGATTATATTTGCCAAAATTTTACGGAAAATATCTCGCTGAAGAAATTAGCCGGGATTGCATGCTTAAGCCCATTTCATTTTCAAAGAGAATTCAAAAAAAGTATAGGGATAACGCCTCACGAGTATTTGAGTGATTTTAGAATTAGTGAATCTAAAAATAT
>JAUXGF010000341.1 GCA_030622395.1 Calditrichaceae bacterium | reverse complement strand
GGCAAAGGCTCTAAGTATTTAAAAATTAATTAATTCTTAGTGTCTTGGTGTCTTCGTGGCATTCTACTTTCATATAAATTTCTTAATCATTTAATTTTTTATAAATTATTCCCAACTGGTTATCCAATTGCGCTAAAACAATCCGCGCGTTATACTGGGTGTCGATTAAAAGTCTTTCCGCTTCCGTTAAATTTACTTGTGATTCACGGACTTCTAATGAAGTGCCGGCTCCAATTTTATAACGCTCATCCGCTAATCGGAATTCCTCTTTTGCCGCTTCTAAATTATCACGGTTAATTTCAATAATATCTAAATAGGATTCATAATCGGAATAGTATTGATGTATGGTCGATTTCAAAGTGCGTTTGTAATCTTCGAAATTTTCTTGTGCGCTCCGCCGGTTAATTTTTGCTTTTTGAACATTAGCATAGTCTGAAAATCCGCTAAATATATTAAATGATAGTTGAACTCCATAAGTTGTAGTATAATTTTGATTAAGATCAGAATAGATTTTATTGAGTTCTTCGTGGCGTCTGTCATGGTTAAAATATACTGAAAGTCTTGGGTAATATAATCCTTCCGCCATTGAGACGGAAAGTTTTCTGGATTGGATATCTTCTTCATTTTTTTTAACAAGAGGTTGATTTTCAAAAGCGTTTTGAATCATATCATCAACTTGAGGCAGCTCCGGGGTTAGTGGTAATTCGTGTTCTATGTTTAGGAGCATAAAAGGATCGCGCCCCATCGTCAAATTTAACTGCTTTTTGGATTGTTCAACTATGTTTTTTTGTCTAAGTAAAACGATACGATCATTGCCTAAACTTACTTTTGCCCTGAATACATCCAGCCGGGCGGTAGCTCCCAATTCGTACATTATCTGCGTACGATTCAATTGCGCCTGGCTGCGCTGCACGGCTAATTTATTAACTTCCAAAAGTTTGACTTGCTTATTCAAATCGAAATAGGCGTTTTGAACTTCAAATATCACATTATTCCGCTGGCTTTCCAGATTATATTCAGAAGACCGTTTATCCGTTTTAGATTTTCTGATTTGATTCCACCAAATCCCGCCGTCAAAAATATTTTGGCTAATGGTCAAGCTGGCGGAACTTGATTTACGGCTTGCTTCACTAATTTTTCTGGTGCGCTGTTCATAAATTATATTGCCTGTTACAGCATCTATTCCTACAGGTTCAGTACTCAGATACTCGGACGGACCTGTTTCCATCTCGCCGCTTGAGGCGGAAGCGCTAATACTCGGCAGGATGCCCTGGTAACTGCCTAAAACATCCATCTTTGCCGCTTTATCGCTATATTCAGCCGTTTTTAAAGAACAGTTATTTTTAAGCGCCATTTGGATACAATCGCTTAATCTTAATAGTTCATTATCCGTACTATCTGACTGACTCTGGGCAATGGATACATTTAGAAAGATTATTATTAAATAGATTGCATAATAACTTTTCAGATTTTTCAAATATTCCAACATTTATACACTCCCTTTAATTAATAAATCCACCGACTAACTGAGCTATACCTATTGCAAATACAGCATAGATTGCATAAAGCGTTATAACCGCCGTATAAGCTTTTCCTTTACTAAATTTATAAATAACGCTGAATCCGATAGACCATACTACTATTTTCCATAAGGAAAAAATATCAAATACATTAAGTATTTGGAAAAGAACAGTCTTGGATTCAGAAGCGTCCATCAATAAAGCTAAACTTGTATATACTTCAAGCGAACCTTTGCTGAGTATTAACGGCAGCTTAACAATCGTCTCTATTACGCCTATCACAGCGCCCCAACTGTATAAAGCAAAATTCTGCTTAAAGGTAGTTGAACCTCCAAAAATAAAATTCCCGAAAATCATAAAGGCAGCCGCGGCGATAGCATAAGTTATAAAAATTTCAAATACGACGCCTACTATTGGTACGATTTTTTTCATAACGAATCCTTGATTTTCTAAACCATCAATCATATCATCTTTTTTGTCTTCAGAAAAAAGTTCGGAGTTGTAAATAAAATCTTTTTGCGCTTTAATCTGTAAATCGGTTGTTGTTAAAATTGTTGTAACACTCATGAGCATTATTAATAAAACAGGAATCAACCAATCCGGATGCTCTCTTAAATTATTAAATACAGAGGCAGGGTCTGTGAAAATATTAATCAGCTTTACTAATGGGTTCATTTTGGAAACACTTTGGCTGTTGGTTTGTAATACTTCAGACATTTTAAATCTCCTTGGTTTCAGAAAAAAGATATGGTGTAATAAACGTCAACTTAATTTAAAAGTTGCCTCTATTATACCAATATTACAATATAATATTCAACAAATTTTATATGAAAATTGGGAACACATCTTTTATATATGAGAAATGTAACACAAAACATTACTCCATCACTCCAGTACTCCATTCTTCCTTCACTCCATCACTCCAGCACTCCATTCTTAAGAAGTGTTTCTTTATTTTTCATGATTAATTCCAGGCAGGCGTCGTGATCGTTTTGTACCTGCCCGTTTAAAATAGCTTCTTCAATAAATTTTTTAACTTTACCGATTTGCGGTCCAGGTTCTATGTTGAATAATTTCATAATTTCATTACCGTCGACAGGCGGCTGGAAATTACGCAGGCGGTCGCGCTCTTCAACCTCCGCCATTTTTTTGATAACCATATCATAATTTTTTAAATACTGCTTTACCCGCTGAGGATTTTTTGAGGTAATATCCGCCCGGCACAAAGTCATTAAATCGTCAATATCATCACCTGCTAAAAAAATTAACCGGCGGATGGCTGAAGCGGTTACTTCCTCGCTTACCAGCGCCATCGGACGCAGATGCAGATTAACTAATTTTTGTATATATTGTATTGTTTCGGCAGGATAACACAAGCGGCGCAGTATGCCTTTTACCATTCGCTTGCCTACCACTTCGTGCCCATGAAATGACCAGCCGGACTCTTCGTCAAAATGTTTTGTTTTAGGCTTTCCTACGTCATGAAACAGGGCTGCCAGTCTTAGTTTCAGGCTGTCCGTATTTTGAGCGATATTATCAAGCGCTTCAAGCGTATGGTAAAACACATCTTTATGATGATATTTTTTTTTCTGGTCTACGCCCTTCATGGTGCATATTTCCGGCAGGAAAATTTTTAATAGTCCGGTTTCATCCAGCATATTCAAGCCAATGGAAGGCTTTTCGGCTAAAAGTATTTTATTGAATTCATCATTAATACGTTCTTGAGAAATGATTTTTAAACGATCGCTTGCTTCGTTGATAGCATGATATGTAGCCGGTTCAATTTTGAAATTCAGTTGGGAAGCGAAACGAATGGCGCGCATCATCCGCAGGGGATCGTCGGAAAAAGTTTGCAGAGGTTCAAGAGGCGTTCGCAGAATTCCTTTACGTAAATCTTCCCGCCCGTTATAAACATCGATGATTTTGCCATAGTTCTGCGGTGAAATATCCATTGCCAGTGTATTGATAGTAAAATCGCGGCGGCTCAAATCAGAATATAAATCAGCCTGTTTAGTAACCGGCTTGCGGGAATCCTTGGAATATGACTCTTGGCGGGCATTGACAAATTCCAGTATATAATCATAGTACTTCGTCATAAATGTGCCGAACCTCGGGTAACGCACCATTCTTTTTAGATGCAGTTTCTTTTTTATGTGATCGGCAAATTTCATGGCGTCGCCTACCACCACAAAATCTATATCTTTTACATCTTTATCGAGAAGCTTATCGCGTACATAGCCCCCGACTACATATATTTCATAATCGAGCTCACAAGCTGTTTGATAGATTTTATTAAATATATCTCTGATTTTCATTTATTATAATTCTGTATTTTGTATTTAAAAATTCAAATATTTTTTGTGTGCATCCTAAATTTAATAATTACTTGCCTTAAAAACGAATTCTTAATTTATTTTATAAAAAATTATAGCACTTTTAAGGTTATATACTGGAACAGAAGTGGTTTGTTGAGTGAAGCGAAATCCCGAGAATCGGGGCAGTTTAACCACTTCGTATTGACAGTTATACCGAT
>JAUXGF010000228.1 GCA_030622395.1 Calditrichaceae bacterium | reverse complement strand
TTAAAAGTGAATATAATACATTAAATTTCAAAATGTTAAGCCCTATTATGCAATTCAGATATTGCGTCGCAAGCTGTATTTAATATTAGTAAAATAAATACTATGTCATATAAATTTAATATGATAGGCTAATTATTGAATATGATAAAAACATACGTTTATTTTAATACCCCGCTCATTACAGGAAAATGACATTTAGACAATTTTTGTTTCAGACACTAATTATATCTCATTATAAAAAACAAACCCTGATGGTTTTAATCATTGGGGTTTATAATTTTAAATGGATTTTACAGAATATGATATTTAGAACTACTATCTAATTTTTACTCAATAATTAACATTACTTTTTAAGTATCTCATCTACTTCCGTTTCATCCAAATCCATCACATATTTAATGCCGCTGATCTCTTCGGCTTGATGAGTTAACGCTGTTATATCGTTACGAGATATGTATTCAAGCGCAAATTTGCGGCTGCCGGCCATAAACTGACGCAGTCCCTGAGCCAGCCGTTCATAATAGGTATAAAGTCCAAGAGCGCCTGTGGGGACTTTTTCAAATTCTTTATCGCCTAACTCTACACGAAGATCGGAGGCGGTTACAAAAATTTCATCTTTCGTGTTTCCGAACCGCTCTATATATACCGGCACCTGGTTTTCATCAATCGTTTTTCCGATTGTTTTTCCCACCATCGCCGCGGCAATGGGGCTACGAGCCATACCGATCAGTTTTACAAACGGCGCGCCTAAAGCAAGTCCTTTAAATATTTGATCTTCAAAAGTAAAGCCTCCGGCTAATGCCAGCGCAGGTATATGCTCGCCCTGGTCGGAAAGACGTTTAGCGTATTTATAAAGCAGAGAATGCAGCTCAACCGGAGGCATGCCCCACTCATTCATCATGCGCCAGGGGCTCATACCTGTGCCGCCGCCTGCTCCGTCAACCGTTAATAAATCAAGTTTATATTTTGAGGCGTACTTTATTGCCCGCGCCAGGTCGGCGGGTCTGTATGCGCCTGTCTTAAGGAAAATGTATTTGGCGCCCGCTTTACGCAGCTCTTCTACCCGTTTGGCAAATGATTCTTCCGTAACCATACCGACGCGTGAATGACGTTCAAATTCTTTGAAAGCGCCGCGCTCAAAAGCTTTAATAACATTGGGATCGGTTGGATCAGGCAAAACAATATAGCCGCGTTTATAGAGCATCTGGGCTTTCTTCAAATCTTTAATCTTTACCTCGCCGCCGATATCTTTTGCGCCCTGACCCCATTTGAGTTCAACGCATTTAACTCCTAATTTTTGAATAGCGTACTCCTGAACGCCAAGACGCGTGTCTTCAACATTGGCTTGAACAATTATAGCTCCGTAACCGTCACGCTGGTAATCCTTGTAAAGTTTAACGCGGCGTTTAAGATCAACTGTATCCGCTGCTTTACCATTTTTAATTACCGATTCAGGGTCCATTCCAACGACATTTTCTCCGATTGTTAAACCGGTGCCCGCCAGAGCTGAACCAATAGCCAGTCCTTCCCAGTTATTCTTGGCTATATTCGTTGAACCGATACCGGGTATAACCCACGGATAGCGAAATTTCAGCCCTTTATCGTGCCCGAAAACAGCTTCAATATTTACAGCCGGAAAGATGGCTTTATCGCTGTCAGCCTCTATTCCGTGCGCGCCTACAGCGGTGCCCATTATGTTGAAATGTGAGTAATCAACAGGATAGGTTTTTTCTGCGGCTGTAGTTATCACCCCGAATGGCTGGGGATAAATCACTTCGTGACCTCGATAAGCGGATTTTCCAATCTCGCACATTCCGATACAGCCGTCAACGCAGGTTACGCACATTCCCGATGCAGGCGTTACCGAGTCTTCGGTTCTGTTCTTTGTTAAAGTTGCCGCTGAAGAGTTTACTCTCGATAGTGTTGTTGACATTCTATTATCCTCCGTTATTTTCATTTATTGTCTTTTATCTCACATGCAACACAGGGATCCATGTAGCACATCATATCATCGAATTGTTCTTTTTCCACACACGGCGGGCTGAGATTTGCGCAAGCTCCACAGATTGCTTTTTCCGGTTCGTTGTATGTACACCTAAGCTGACAAACCGGACATATATACATACAGGCTCCGCATAACCGGCAAACGTCCGATTTAATATCAAAGGGAGTTCCGACACTCCTGTTTTCACCGCGTCCGCGAAAACCGATAGCTTTTGCCATCATCTGCTCTTCGCACATCCGCACACATAACCCGCACATGATGCAATCTTCGTATTCCTGTTTAAATCGCTGCTGGCGGATATTATGCGCCGAAGCCAGATCCTGAATAACTTTTGATTGAGGGCAGGAAGCCAGCAGAAGCTCCAGAATCATTTTGCGCGCTCTTAGAACCCGCGACGAAGCGGTTCTTACAATTAAACCCTCTTCCGCCGGATATGTGCATGATGTGACCAGCTTTGAATTCGGTTCTTTTCCGATTTCCACAACACATAGCCGGCAGGCTCCGTAAGGCGACAGCCCTTCCATAAAACAAAGAGTCGGAATTGGAAAGCCTAAAAACTTAGCGGCTTCCAGCAAGGTTGTTCCCTTTTCAACCTGGACGTCAAGTCCGTTTATTTTTAATGTAATCATGCTGATTTCCCTCCTGTTGCCACAGTTTCTTCTTCAACTTCTTGCGGCTGCGTGAATTCCAGGTCGCATCGCAAACATCTACTTGCCTCACGCCTGGCTTCTTCAACGGAAAGCGTAACCTCTACCTCGGCGAAGTTACGTTTGCGCCATTCCACAGAAGCCCTGGGCGTTTCAACGCGTCCGGCTTGCAAGGCGTCTTCAGGTTCAGCCTCTAACGGCTCGATATAAACCTGCGGCAGGTTGAGTTCTGCCGGTTGATCCAGTTTTTCGCCTTTGATATAATGATCAATCATTACTGCGGCATTTTTACCGGCGGCTATAGCTTCGATAACAGTATTAGGTCCCGTTACCACATCGCCCGCGGCAAAAACTCCCGGACGGCTGGAGAGTAAAGTATATTTATCAACTTTTACCGTATTCCAGTCGGTTATCTCAATTTTACTGGAACGAACCGGGCCTATACTATCGACGCCGGAATCCTCGCTGATAGCTACAACAAGAGTATCCAACTCAATTACATACTCGGTGCCTTTTAGGGGAACGGGTCTGCGCCGTCCACTGGCGTCGGTATCCCCTAATTCATTTTTGATACATTCCAGTCCCGAAAAAAGTCCGCTTGTAGTGATTACTTTAGTAGGAGTAACCAATGTTTGGATATTTATGCCTTCCTGATCGGCGGCGTCAATTTCTTCCGCAAAAGCGGGCATCTCCTCTCGTGTCCGGCGGTAAAGGATAGTAACGCTTTCCACATCTTTTTGACGAAGCGCCGTGCGTGCGGCGTCAATGGCGGAATTACCGCCTCCTATCACTCCAACCCGCCCTTTGGCAAGCTGTTCGTTTCGCAGGTTAAAGGCTTTAAGGAATTCAATTGACGGATAAACGCCTTCTGCATCCTCATCTTTGAGCCCAAGCGGTTTGCTTTTGTGCGCTCCCATAGCCAGTAAAACAGCTTTATATCCCTCTTTAAACAGCTTATCAATTGTTATGCCGTTTCCAAGGGCAGTATTGCATTTCAGGGTGATATTATCATCTAAAAGAGAAGCAATTTCTTTTTTGATTGTCTCTCTCGGCAGGCGGTAGGAAGGGATTGCACAGAACAGCATTCCGCCCGGTTCGTCCTCAGCCTCGAAAACAGTAACCTTGTATCCTTTTAAAGAAAGATAGTGGGCTGTTGTAAGTCCGGCTGGTCCCGCTCCGATAACCGCTACCGACGGTGCGTCTCCTTTTTTACCCGGAGCTCTTACAGGTTTATAACTGGATGGTTCAATTCGATCTGTTATAAAGCGCTTAAGCGCCCGAATAGCCACCGGATCGCCTCCGCTTGTACCGGCGCGGCAGCGTTCTTCGCATTGATGATCGCAAACGCGGGCGCATACAGACGGGAAGGGATTAGCCTCGCGGATAGCAGTGTAAGCTTCCTGGTACTCGCCGCGGGCTATGTGAGCCACATAACGCCAGGCTTCCGTTCCTACCGGACATGCAGACTGGCATGGCGCCCCTACAAGTTCCGTGCAGACAAAAGCGTCGCATTTTTTTTGAATAATATGCCGTTCATATTCCTCGCGGAAATAACGCAGCGTGCTAAGCACAGGATTGGCGGCGGACTGACCGAGACCGCACATAGTTGTATCCTTAACTACTAATGCAAGCTCCTCAAGGAGATCGAGATGCTCAAGCGTTCCTTTTCCTTTGGAAATATCATCGAGAAGTTCATACATTCTCTGGGTGCCTTTACGGCAGGTGAAACACTTACCGCATGACTCTTCTTTTAAAAAATTCATAAAATATTTAGCGATGTCGACCATGCAGGTGTTCTCGTCCATGACAATCATCCCGCCTGAACCCATAATTGAACCTGCTTTGGTAAGGCTGTCGTAATCAACAGGAATATCAAACATGCGGGCAGGAATACAACCTCCCGAAGGTCCGCCTGTCTGTACAGCCTTGATCTTTGTTTTGCTTGCAGAGCCGCCGCCAATATCGTAAACGACTTCGCTCATTTTAATGCCCAGGGGCACTTCCACAAGACCGGTGTTTTTAATTTTACCTACTAAGGAAAAAATCTTAGTTCCTGTATTGCCGGGCACACCTACTTTGGCGTATTCTTTTGCTCCTTGTTTTATAATTACCGGTATATTAGCCAGAGTTTCAACATTATTAATACAGGTGGGATTTCCTCCAATTCCTTTTTCAATCGGATAAGGCGGACGCTGTCTCGGTTCGCCCATAAAACCTTCAATAGATTTAATCAACGCAGTTTCCTCGCCGCAAACAAAAGCTCCGGCGCCGCGGAAAATTTCAATTTCAAAATCAAATTTTGTCCCAAAAATATTTTTACCTAACAGACCAATATCTTCAGCTTGGCGTAAGGCAATTTTAATATGTTTTATAGCAAGAGGATATTCATCACGGACATAAATTATACCCTTATCAGCTCCAATAGCCATACCCGCTAAAAGCATTCCTTCTATAATACTGTGTGGATTTCCTTCAAGAAGGCTGCGGTCCATGTAGGCGCCCGGATCCCCTTCATCACAATTGCATATTATATACTTTTGTCCATTGCTATTGCCGGAAGCTCTTGCAAATTCCCATTTTTTACCTGTCGGGAATCCGGCGCCGCCGCGGCCTCTTATACCTGATTTCTTAACTTCCTCGATAATCCATTGCGGGTCGGATTTTAAAAACGCTTTCTCAAAACCTCCATATCCATCGTTTTCGATATAATCAAAAATTCTTATCGGGTCAATCTTTTGATTTTTACCCATAATTGTACGCGTCTGTTTTTTAAAAAACGGAATGTCTTTTTGAAAAAGATATTGTTCATGTACGTTGGGATCCTTGTAAATCAATCCCTCATCTGCATATCCTCCAATT
>JAUXGF010000040.1 GCA_030622395.1 Calditrichaceae bacterium | reverse complement strand
GGTTTGTTGAGTGAAGCGTACCGATGTATCGGCATGCAAGCAAAATCCCGAGAATCGGGGCAGTTTAACCATTTCGTCTTGACAGTTATACCGATACTCATTATTGCAACTCAATTGCAGATCGGTATATTACTGTTTGGATTGTCGGTATCGAAAAAAACGAATAGAACTCCTCGCTTACTCCGGCAATTTCGCGCAGTATATTGAAATATTTAATCTTAATTTTCATTAGCCGAATTTGTAATGTTTCTTCACCTTTTGATGAACGATCCAGGTACAATCCATATCTTTAGGGAAAATTCCTAAATCGCCCTTTTCTAATTTAACTTCCTGATCTTTGGTTTTTACGGTGACCTTTCCTTCCAAAAAATAGCATGTTTCTTTATCATCATAATGCCATTCAAATTTGGATGGTTCGCATTCCCAGATTCCCCACGAGGATACATTCAATTGTTTCAGTTTTTTGTCTGTTGGTTTTTCGATTATAATTTTCATAGTTTGCTCCTGGATTTAATTAAGAAAATGTCAAAAGTTAATTTCAAACATCTAAATAATTCACTGTTTATTGATAAGTTACAACGATTCCCCCTTAAAAAAGGGGGCTAGGGGGTTGTCATTATTGTGTTCAAACGAAAAACGTGATTATTCAATATTAAATTTCGGCCGAATCGGCGAATCATAGCAATGTGTAATTTTTACAACCCCTTAATCCCCTTTTCTAAGGGGAAATAATACATTAGCCTAACCCAAATATTGATATTATCAGGATAATGGCAAGTGAGAAATGTTAGTAAATAACTTATATTCTTCTGTAATAAATTTCTTACGGTGATGCTCCTCCTGATTCTTGATATATTCTTTGACTGCTTTTTAATTGGGGTTGAAATCCCTATTTCTTTTTAGAAATAAATTATATCCACGAGAAAAATCTCGTGGCAATTCAGATAAACCTCACGGCAATTCAGGTAAACCTCACGCCAATTCATTTTTATTCCACTTTTTTAATTTAATCTTCCTTTTTTCATGTAATTTGTAATATTTTCTTAAACCGCTAATTTAAATACTAAATACTTTTTATGATTGCCTTTATGTTCTTTTCCTTTTCTTCCAATAAGTCATAGCTATGCCCGCCAGCAGGAGAACCGTTCCGATAATAACCTTAGGTGTGATTGGCTCGTCCAGTATCAGCCAGCCCAAAAACAGGGCGATTATCGGAGTTGGAAAAATTCCAAAAGAAGCGGTCATTGCCTGGGCGTTAGCCAGCAGCCAGTAATAGATAACAAAAGCCAGGGCGCTTCCAATCAACGCCAGGTATAAAAAAGAAGCGACAGCCGTCATTGTCCAACGAAGCGGAATACCGTATTCGAAAACGCCTCCGGTAATAACAAAAAGTAAAGCAGTGAACATAATCTGCGACGTTACCAGGTGGACAGGATTCAAATCAGGTTCTGTCCGTTTCAGCCAAACAAGGGCAAATCCGCCGCTGGCTGCAGACAGAATCATAGCAATCATTCCGTAAAGTTGATTGACGCCGCTGATTTCAATACTGTCCCAGAACGCCATAACAATTCCGCTAAATCCGATCAGAAGACCCGTAAATTTCGGAAGAGTAATTTTCTCATCCGCCAGCAGAAAATGGGCAAAAAACACAACAAAAAATGTCATAGATGAAAACATTACCGCAGCCATTCCCGATGAAATAGTCAGCTCCGCCCAGTAAACAAGCGCATAGGGGATAAAGTACATTAACAATCCTAAGAGGGCGGTCTGCCCCAGGTATTTTCTACTGCGCGGGAAAGATATCTTTTTTCTTTTCATCCACAGGTAAAGAACGACGGAGGCAATAACAAAACGAACGGCGGCGGATTGCATAGGCGGAAAATCCTCTAAGCCGATCTTAATCGCCAGCCAGGTAGAGCCCCAGATCAAACTGAGTCCAATTACACCAAAAATGATTTTTATCTTTTGAGTATTCATAATATTTTTCGTTGAGCGTGGAGCGGATAGCGTTGAGCGTAATATTGTCTTACTTTAATCGTTCTTCGCTTTACTCCCTCCGCTCTCCGCCTTACGCTTTACGTCCTTTTCTACAATATTCCTCAATAGCGTCAGCCGCGTCTTTAATACCCAGCGCTTCCAGCTTTCTTCGGGTGGGATAGCCGGTTTTGCCGTCCCAGTCGCGCAGATCATAATATTCCGGAAGCATCTCACTCAGGCGGCAGACGTATCCCTTTGCCGCGCCCGAAGGAGAGGGCTCTTTCAGCAGTCGTTCGGGCAAAGTATCATCCTTTCTGCTGATTCCGTGCAAAACATTATAGCAGCGCATCAGGTTATAGATTCTTTCCCCTGTCACTTTAAGGCGGTCGGAATCGGTATCCATACCGCTGATCATCCTGATAGCGGCAGCCATCTCATCCCAATAAATTTCCGCCATAACAAAAGTCCCGCCCGACTTGCAGGTAATTGCCGAATCGACAACCGCGCCGAAATCCTGTCCATCCTTGACTAAAAACGGCTTGTACTTAATAGCCTGAGGCTGAGCCATTTCCGGCAGATATTTATCCCCGAAGCGCCTTTTAGCCTCATCCGTGTAACCTGTTTCGTCGATAGTGGGGAATCCTTTTAAATGATCGGCGCCGCGCGTGGAAGTTGCGTGAGTTAAGCCCATCGACTGCTGCGCCCGTCCGTCCTGAGCGGATATTTCCTGACCTTTTACATGCATGGCATAATAGCCGGCGCCCTTGCCGATTGTCTGAGCGGCGCGGCGTACGCCCTCGGCTAATAAATCGCCGAATCCCCGACGATAGGCAATCTTGGGTAATAAATCAAGCATCTGTTTTGAATCGCCCCATTTTAATTCAGCGCCGCCCGTATCATTTGTTTTTAAGATTCCTTTTTCGAACAGCTCAATGGCAAACGATATTGCCCGTCCCGCCGAAATCGAATCCATTCCTAATTGATCGCAAAGGTCATTGCCGATTATTATATCTTCCAGATTGCCGCTGCCGATTCCGGCGCCGATACTGTTAAGGGTTTCGTATTCAAAACTACTGACCCGAAGTCCGGCAGCCTTTCCTTTTTTTATTTCATAGATTTTATCGCAGGCGATAGGGCAGGCAAAGCAAGAAGTGTCTTTAATGAAAAAATTGTCGTGCAGCGTTTCGGCGCTGATCAAATCAACATCTTCAAAAGAGCCCTGTTGAAAATTGCGGGTTGGGAAACGTCCGATAGTATTCATCAACGTTACGATGCCCGGCGTGCCGTAACGCGATACCGCCGGATAAATCGGATTATTCCTCAGCCTTTTATGCATTTCCAGGGATAGATTGCGGAAACCGTCCGGGTCAGCCGCCTCAACCCCGCCGCAGCCTCTGACGGCGACAGCTTTTAAATTTTTAGAACCCATTACCGTGCCGAGACCGCAGCGGGCTAAAGTCCGGTTGGGAGTTACAACAATGCAGGCAAAACGCACTAAATTTTCCCCGGCGGGACCGATGCAGGCTGTTTTTATTTCTGAATCATTTAATTCGTCACAGATCAAACGCTCGGTTTCCAATGTGTATTTTCCCCAGAGATGTCCGGCGTTTCGTAATTCAGCGCGCCCGTCTTTGATATAAAGATAGACCGGCTTTTCAGCTTTACCTTCAATTACAATATAATCGAATCCGGCATATTTAAGTTCCGGAGCAAAGAAGCCGCCGCAATTAGAATCGCCGTAAATGCCGGTTAAAGGTGATTTTGAAACAGCCTCCAATCGTCCCGCGTTAGGCCAAAAGGAGCCGTTCAATGGACCGGTTGCAAAAATTATTTTATTTTCCGGCGATAAAGGATCAACAGACGGGGGAACTTCATCCCATAAAATTTTAATTCCAAATCCCTCGCCGCCGAGATAATTCTCCGCAAATTCCGGATTAAGCTCTTCTGCTTTGATTTTGCCGGAGGAGAGGTCGACCCGCAGGTATTTTCCGGTATAGCCTTTGTATTTGAATTTCATATTTTTATTCATTTTTAAAAAGAGTAATAGTTTACCTGTTTCACAAATTAAGTAAAAAAACACAAAACTGTCATTTCGAATCCCGATTTATCGGGAGATAAATCTTTTCACACCCATTTTGAGATTTCTCCTTGCTTTGCTGCGTCGAAATGACAATAGGGTGAACTACTACTAAAAAGGTAATAGTTTATTTTTTTAACGAATTTATTTGTACCGCGTCATCTGAATTCTATTTGTTATTCAGCTAAAGAAGCCAGGGCTTCGGACATCCGCTTCAAACTTTTTTGTTTTTTTATCCTGATCGTTTGTTCATCTTCAATTATTTCCAGCGCGCCCGTGGGACAGAAATTAACGCACTCAGGTTCGCCGCCGCAAAGATCACATTTTACGGCAGTCCCTTTTGCTTTATTGAAACCCATTCCACCCAGCGGGCAAACTAATAAGCACATTTTACATCCCTGACATTTATCATCATCAACCTCTAAAGCGCCGGTATCAGGGTTGCGGTTGACCGCTCCCAGCGGACAAGTTTGCTCGCATACCGGTTCTTCACATTGAGCGCAGTTAAGTGGAATAAATATTCCCTGCATATACCGCCGGAGCACAACAATCCGCGAAAGAGACGGGGCAAATATATTTTCGTGATGAAATGAACAGGCTAATTCGCAAAGTCCGCAGCCGGTGCATTTATCATAATCGATTAAAAGATACAATGTTAACTCCCTTTTGTTCGTGGAGCGGAGAGCGTTGAGCGGAGAGCGCTTAAGAAAAAGCTATAATACGCGCTTCACGTCTTTCGCTTTACGCTCAACGCTCTCCGCTTTACGCTTCCCGCTTCCCGAATCCAGTCCCAAAGCCTTCAATTTCTCCGCTGTAGGGACGCCGTTGGAATCCCATCCCCGTAATTGATAGTAGCGATCCAGCATGGCTTCCTGATCAATCAACAATCCCTCGTCAGGCGGCGGTTGTTCTTGTCCCGGGAGCGGAGCATGGGGGGAAATATCCCTTACCGGATCTTTACTTACTTTAAGTTTTTCAGTTAAAAATCGTTTCGGTAATAAATCATCTTTCCTGTCAAGACCTTCACGGATATTATACATTCTTTCCAGATTAACGATCCGTTCGCCGGCTTCGAGCAGAGATTCAGCGGTATGGGGAATTCCTAAAGCGCTAAAACCTTCGGCGATATCTTCCGGATATAATGCGTAAGTTTCAAGACAGGAAAATTTACAAATACCTGCTGAGTCGGCTATGGCGGAAAAGGCTTCGGTAAAAATCACTAAATCAGGTTTTCCTTTTTCCGAAGTGACTTCCATAAATTCAGGCAAATATTGAGGGAATAGTTTTTTCGCCGCCTGAAGGTGACCGGCAATATCTATCGTTGGCAATGCGTATAAATGATCGGCGCCGCGGTTAGAGGTTCCATGTCCTAAGCCAAATGCTTTTGCCACACGCGGTTCCTGACGGGGCAGTTCCATTCCTTTTACGTGCAGAGCAAATTTTTCCGCGCCGCCGCCGATGTCCGCCGCCGCTTTTCTTACGCCCTGGCATAATAACTCTCCGATACCCTGCCTGTAAGCTATCTTTTTTATTAATTCGATAATAGTTTCCGTATCGCCCCATTGAAGCGACAATTCATCATCATTTAACAAACCATGCTGGCGGCATTCCATAGCAAAAGCAATGGTTACGCCGGTTGATATGGTATCCATGCCCAATTGGTTGCACAGCAGGTTGGCGTAAATAATCGCTTCCATATTATCATTCCAGAGCAAAGGGCCAAATGCGTCGATGGTCTCGTATTCAGGCCCTTCAACCTCGCATTTATACTTGCCCTGGTTGACCTTCGATATTCTGGAACATTTGATAGGACAGGCATAACAGCCCCGTTTGGCAATCACATATTTTTCTACGGCTTCGGCATTCACCTTGTCGATAAAGGGCGCTTGCGCTAATTGATGATTGCGCGCCGGCAGATCGCCTATCATGTTTTTAGGATCGATAACAGCAGGCGTGCCCCAACGGCTAAAACTGCGGACATAGGAATTTGCGGTTACTTTTTTTATAACCTTTTTTACCAGCGCCCGAAACGGCTCAGGATACGCGGGTTTACTTGTTCTCCGCACAACTATCGCCTTTAGTTTTTTAGAACCCATAACAGCGCCCACCCCGCATCGAGCCGCAGCGCGGTTGTGATCATTAATAATGCTTGCCATTGAAATCATATTTTCCCCGGCGGGACCGATACCGGCTACACGGCACTTCGGGTATTGTTCTTTTAGAATATCTTCGGTTTCATGGGTTGTTTTTCCCCATAAATGTTTTGCCTCGCAAATTTTAATTTTAGCGGATTCGATCAACAGATACTGCGGAGATGATGCAATGCCTGTAATAACAAGCGCGTCAAATCCGGCATGACGCAGGGCGGGGCCGAAGAATCCCCCCGAATTACCATAGCCGTAAACTCCGGTCAGCGGCGATTTACAAGTAACATGATAGCGGGCGGAAGTAGGCCAGGGCGTACCTGTAAGCAGACCGGTGGAAAAGATAAGCGCATTTTCCGGATCAAAGGGCTTAACCTGCGGGCCGGTCATATCATAAAGCAATTTTGCCGCATAGCCGCGGCAGCCGATGAATTTAGTAAATATTTCCACATCGGTTTGTTCTATTTTAATACTTTTATCAGTAAGATTTATATAAGCTGTTAACGGCATATTCATTCTCAAATTTTATTGTTTATATCATACTTATTATTCGCCATAGTCAATCCTTTTTCAACCAAAGGAATTATGGAATGTTGGAATGTTGGAAAAATGGAAGATTGGAAATAAATACTCCATCACTCCGGTGGTATTATATCATTAAAATATTCCTTTATAGAATAAACCTGAAAACCCTAATTCCCTTATCATTTTATAGAATCTAACTTTCGTTATCATGATAAAAACTATCTTCCCAATCGCAATTGGTTCGCTTTTTTTGAAGAGATTTTATTAATTTAAGCAATCCGTTTTCAAGCTTATAATGTAACTTGTCTATCTTCTCGTAATCTTCTTGGGAAATTTGATTAGCTTTGAAAAAACTGCAATAGCAGGAATGAAACTCTCCGCATGAACCTAAAGCAATATTTAAATAATTCAAGTATTCTTTTATACTTCGTCGACAATATCCTTCCGCTATATTTCGATTAATACTATGAACTGAATCTATACAATTAGAAGTTACTTTTTTAAACTCGAAAGGAAAATCAGTAAAGATTTTACAAACTAAGACATAAAGGGAGATAGCATCCTGCCAAACCCAAAGATTTTTAAAACCCCTATTGATGTTTTTTCGTTCCATAATTGTATTTCTTTTGTTATAATTAATAATGATTTAGAAAGAACAAGATTCCCAAAAAAACTCCATCTTTCCATTCTTCCAAAATTCCAACATTCCACTCTTCCATCATTCCATCTTTCCATCCTTCCAGTCTTCCATCATTCCTACAATCTTGTTGGCTAACTCCCTTACATCCAAATTGTTAATCTCTTCGGCTTCTTTAAGAAGTTCGCTGTCAATATGATTAATTCCCCAGTATGCGCCGCCTAAGGCGCCGCCCAGAGCGGCAATAGTATCCGTATCGCCGCCGATGTTTGCGCCCGCTCTAATCAACAACATCGGTTCGCCTTTAGTTGCATAAAAAAGGGCCAAGACTACCGGGACTACTTCATTCGCATCCATGCCGCAGCCAATATGGTCGTACAAAAGCTGCCCCGCACTTGTAATGTTTCCCGTATCTTTAACCAGCTCCAAAGCTAATTTAATCCTGCTTTCTACTAAAGCGGCGATTGCCGGTTTACCGTGTTTAGCGCCCTGCCGCGCCCCTTCCAGGGCTTTGTTAATTACAGAATCAATAGTGGCGTCGTTACTTAGCGCTTCAGAGACAGCGCAGGCAATTGCAGCGGCAGCCGAGATTGCCACATCCGTGCCGTGAGTAGGCAGCGATGAATTTATCGCGCCGCGCAAAGCGCCTTCAAAATCACCAGCGTGGATAAGACCAACGGGAACTACCCTCATGGCGCTGCCGCAGGTAAATCCCGAAAAACCGGTTTCTTTAGGATCGCCGCCCTCTTCAATTTTTTTCAAAGCCTTAGCTGTACTGGGCCCGATGTAGCTTTTGTTAAAGGCGTCCATTTCTTTAGCCCATTTTAGCAGGGCTTGAGCTGTATTATCAACAGTTATTTCTTTATCCTGAAAATATTGTTCGATAAGATAGATAGACTGCTCGCTGTCATCGGTAATTTGTCCCCGTTTTAAATCGGGATGGATATGATCTTTAGGCGGTTCCTGGAATGTATTGATATACCCAAAACGATCCTTAATCTGCTGCGGAGTTAAGAACTCCGAGGGCATACCCATAATATCCCCGATAATCAAACCTGCCAGACTGCCGTGAATTTTATCAAATATTTTATTCATTTTATCCTTCTTAAAAATTGACCACCCATTTCAATCCTTCTTTATTTGCGGATTTATTAAACGCCGATTCAATATCCTCGATCTTGACTGTATTGGTGATAAAAAGGCCGGGATTAATTTTTTGATTGATCAGCAATTTTAATGCTAAGTGAAATTGATCGGGCATAAAACCAAAGCTGCCGTCAAGGATTACTTGCTGATAGTGTATTTGATTCAGATCAACAGCCAATTTACTCCCTTTGGGCAAACCGCCGAAAATATTAACGTATCCGCCTTTTCTAACTACCTGCAAAGCGGAGTCCACCAATTCGGGCATACCCACAGCGACAAACACGATATCAAATCCTATATCCCCGCGCTTTTCCTTGATATCCGTTTTTCTAACATCAATCACCTCATCGGCAATTTTTTCAGCTATTTTCAACCGTTCATCGATCATGCCGCTTACCGTTACATTAGCCCCGTAAGTTTTAGCCAAATGAGCCAGCATTAATCCAATCGGTCCGTCGCCGATGACCAGTACGCGGTCGCCTTTTTTAACTGCGCTTCTTTCAATACCGTTAATGCAGCAGGCTAACGGCTCTGTTAAAGAAGCCTGTGAAAAGGAAAGCGCGTTGGGAAATTCAAACATACCCTTTTCAACAATTTTAGCGGGCACACGGATATACTCGGAAAAACCGCCGGGATCAAGTAAATCATTAAACAAATCCTGACACATACTGTACTCTTCCCGCCGGCAGAAATAGCACTTGCCGCAGGGTACATAAGGCGCGACAACCACTCTTTGTCCTGTTTGAAAAGAATCACTTTTTGATTCAGCTACCTCCCCACTGACTTCGTGTCCCAAAACAACCGGCGGCTTTATCAGCGGATGCCCGCGCAGGTAGGTCTTTATATCCGTGGCGCAAATACCGCAGGCTTTTACATTTATTAGAATCTCGCCGTTTTTGATTTCAGGAATATCCTGCTCCGCCAATCTAATCTGCTTTTCTTTTTCGTATAAAACAACTTTCACAATCACTCCATTTTTATTATGTATGTCGAAATTTCAATGTTCGATGAAAATTGATACTGGCTGTTTGTTACTGGTTACTGGATAAAGAAACTTGATCATCCCCGCATCCAGTAATCGGTAATCGGTATTCCCTCAAAAGCGGCCTGCCCGCCGCAGGCAGGGATTTACGCTCCGTTCCAACAAGTATCATTTTCATTAATCAATTTGTTTATGATTCCATTCTTCTGCGCTCCCCACCTGAGTCGCCGTCCGCCTGAGGCGGAGGCAGGAGCAATCATCAATTAAAAAATTCATATCGCCCCGATGGGGCTTCCCATTTTTTTGGGGTTATCTTTTCCTACAAACATTTCGTTCCGCTGGGACTAAAGAATTATCCGGTTTAAAGTTGGTGAACCATAGTTTCTCCCTCGTATCAGAGTTAAGCGAAGCGGTCTCTGATACGTGACGACGTTGCTTGAAATGCTTCACCATTTCATCTTTTATTTAAATATCATCGACTGAAACGCTTCGCCCTTACGCGCCTGCCGGAATAATTCCACCTGTGTGTATCAGAGACCGCTATGCTTAACTCTGATACAAGAAAACTCATAAGCGCCCAATTGCTAATTCGTAATTCGTAATGCTCAACCTGCCTCGCTATGAATTATTTCCGACAGGCGCTTTAAATACCCGTTAATATCTTTCCTGCTCCAGGCGTTCCTGCCAAAAACAAGACCGTTAACTCCGGCGTTAATCATTGATTTTACAACAGTGAACATTTTTTCATCTTCCGATTTTGAACCACCTGCTAATAAAATCGGCAGGTCGGTTACCTCAAGCAAATCCTTCATCGCATCTGCGGATTCCGGGATGAATGTTTTAATCACATCGGCGCCGACTTCAGCGATGATGCGCAGGGCGTCACGCTGTTTAATTTCTTTGCCGGTTGGTAAATATTCCGCTATCAATGGCAAGCCGACCTTTTCCGAAGCCTCATTTAAAGCATCCATTCTTTTCATAAAATCAAAGTTGGAATCTTTATCGGTCAGCAGGGAAAAGGCTAAAACAGCGTCGGCTCCCATTTGGGCGGCGCGTTCGATGCTTGTAATCATTTCCGTAAATTTGAAATTACCGAATACGGTGCAGCCGTCTACCCGCACAATCAGATTTGTTTGATGAAACTGGGAGGGAAGATTTTTTAATTGCCCCGGTGAAATCACAATTCCATCCACCAACTGCGCATCGACCCCGTTTAAAACAGATTTCATGTTAACTAACTGTTCAGGCACGCCTGAAAATAATCCATAATCCAAAGCCAAAATCAGAGCTTTTTGTCGTTTAAAAATTCTGTTAAGACGAATGGTTTTACCAAGCATTGTATTTCCTTTTAATTTATATGAAAAAACAAGAATGCCATGAAGACACTAAGACACGAAGAAACAATTAATTTTTAAATACTTAGAGCCTTGGTGCCTTAGTGGCTACTTCCATTGTTTGTTGAGAGCGGAAGCCCATGTAAGTTAATATGAAAGTTT
>JAUXGF010000308.1 GCA_030622395.1 Calditrichaceae bacterium | reverse complement strand
TGCTCTTAATGTTTGCCATGTCCTTTCCTTCCTTTTTGTTTTGTCCAAAACTAAGTTAGGAAGGATATGGCAAATTTTCACATCTTTGTCTTTTTACACAAAATTACGGGCGCAATCTTTTTGAGATAATTCTATATAATTTTGTTGAAGATCGAAACCAACTGCATTTCTGCTCAGATCTCTCGCGGCAACTAAAGTTGTGCCGCTTCCAACAAATGGGTCGACAACTAACTCGCCTTTATGCGTAAAAAGTTCAATACATCTTCTGGCAAGAGAAATAGGAAAAGTTGCGGGATGATGTTTCTTGTCTCGAATATCCCGGCTTTCATAATAGAATTGCCATACTCCTATCTGATTTTTAATCCATTCTTTTGCTGTAAGGCAATTTATATGATTTGGAGAACAATCGCACATTTTCTCATATTGAATATTCAATTGTTTGTCTGATTTAACTTCCGCCTGCCTGACGGCAGGAACGGCTAATTTGGCTACGTCCATGGATTATATTTCCTAAAATATTCGGTTTTATAACAAAATTAAATTTATAACTCAAACTAACAGCTTGAAAACATTTTTAGAAGGGATAATCAATTTCAGAAGTTCTGAAATAAAAATAGAATGCTTAAAATCTAAACCAACTCCACCGGTATTTTATCTTTTATTTCCTGTATATTATCTAAGAATAATTGAGCTGTTTCTTCAACTTCCTGTTTTGTAAATTCCTTTCTATACAAACGGTCCGGCAGTAAAAAATATAGAGACACCGGATATTTTTCCTGATCCGGATACAGCCGGCTCAACAGCAGGGCATAAGCTTTTATCTGCCATTTGTATTTTTCGCCCTCTTCTTCAAGTTGATCTGCCCGTATGCGGTTTGTTTTATAATCGACCACTTCCCATTCGTTATGATCATTGCGGTAAATGCGGTCAAGCGTACCGGTAAAATAATCAGCGCCGAGACGCATGGTGATTGATATTTCGTTACGCGCCTGTTTAGCCTGAATAATTTTTTTCCCGGTATCCGATTTTGCCATCCTGCCGCTAAGTTCAAGTATATCTTTCTTAAACTGTTTCTGTAAAGCGGCGTCAAAAACATCATATTCAAATAAAATCTGCCCGATAAGCTGATCTTCGCTTAACATGCTTTCGCCCTGCAGCTCTAAATAGCGGTGGACGATTTTACCCTTAAGCAAACTATGATCCGCTTTGTACACATCCTCGGCAAAGGTTTCATAATCATTTTCGAAAAATCCTAAATGATAACGCTGATAATAAGCGTCGCGGTCTTTTAAGTAGGTCATTAAAAGAGTGGCGGAAAAGGTGCGCGCTCCTATTTCGCTTGTCAGCGGATGCAGGAAACCAGGTATCCTTTCCGGTTTACAAGTATCCTGCTTTTGAACAACCATCTGCAGATCGCGCATACCCTTATCAAATTTAATAAAATCATGTTTATCATCAGGATCGGTTTCATAGCTGCGGCGGACGTCGATTGAAAAATCATCAAAGTCGAACCGTCCGGCTTCAAGTAAATCTATTCCGTCCCGCTGAAAACATTCAAACATCCAGCTTATTGCCGAATTCGCTTCAGGGTTATCTTTTTTTAAACTTGCAGAGAGGTACAGGTAATTACTGGCGCGCGTGGCTGCTACATAAAAAAGACGTTTTGCTTCCGCTAATTCCTTTTGGTGATTTTTAAACTTAATTAAATTTAACAGGGTATGATCTTGTGATTTTTCTTTTCCGGCGGCTATATTTATTCTTGCCGCTAATCCTAATTCCGCATCCAGATAGACTCCCGAATCAGCGCCTCTCTTTTTAGTATTTAAAAAGGGTACAAAAACAACAGGAAACTGCAGCCCTTTTGAAGCGTGAATGGTCATTATCTTTACCGTACCGCTGTCTTCCAAGGAAATTTGAGCTTCGCCCTCGTCAATTTCACGGGCGATAAGTTCATCTATATTATTTATAAAATCCTGCAGCCCGCCCAGACCCGCGGCGTCGAATGATTGCGCCTGTTCGATTAATTTATCCACATTTGCCGCTAACTGCCCGCCGTTCAACTCCGCCGCTAAAACCGCTTTTAATTGAACGTCCTGCATAATCATTTTTAATAAATCCGAAAGGTTCATGCGCTCGCGGCAGTGCAGCCATTTATTGATTAGTTCCGCCGCATGTTCTAAAGTCGCTCTTTCTTTTTTTGAATAATCCGTCTGCTTTAATCCGCCGTTTAATTTCTGCAGGTAATTATAACCATTCTCTTCCGCTAACAAAAAAAGCGCGCTGTCGGGAATCATAAACATTTTGGAACGTAGCGCCCCGATAAGCGCAAAGTCATCCCCAGGATTGCTTAAAAATCGAAGCAGGTGATAAAAATCGAATATTTCCTGTCTCTGCCAGTAACCGATTCCCCCGACAGTTTTAAAAGCGATATCCTTTTTACGCAGAGCCTGCTCGATCTCTAATAAATATTGACGGCTGCGCAATAGAATTGCTATATCGCCGTATTGAATATCCTCTTTTATTTCCTGCTCATCCCGCCATTTAAAGCATTCATTTTTATTTTTGATAAGACCGGCAATTGATTCGGCAATATACGCAGCTTCTGTTTTGGCGGCGTCATTTTCGCTGTCGAACAGCCCCAGCTCCACCCAACCCTTACCGGCTAAATCGCGCATGGCTTTTAATGAATGGTAACCCACTTCAAATTGGTTTCCCGACTGTTCCTGCAAAACATCTTTAAAAAGATGATTAATAAATCCGTTAAGCCGCGGCAAAAAACGGAAGCTCTCTTTAAAAACAACATTTCCGCAATAATCTTCTTCGCAATCGAATCCGGCTGATTGGGCAAAAAGCCGCTTAACCTTTTTGAAAATCCGTATATCGGCGCTGCGGAAACCGTAAATAGACTGCTTGGGATCTCCGACCACAAAAACTTTATCTTTGTCTAAGCAGCCATCGTTGGAAGCTAATTGAGTTATAATCTGCCATTGCAGATCGTTAGTATCCTGAAATTCATCGACCATGATAAAATCAAAGCGGTTGTAAAATTCCTTGCGCGCCGGTTCATTTTTTTTAAGTAATTTTAACGATAAAATCTGCAAGTCTTCAAAATCAACAGCGCCCTGTTCTTCCTTTAATTCGCGGTAAGCGTCCCGGCAGTTCCGATATAATTCTATAAAACATTCAAACAAGCCAAACCATTTTTTATCAATCTCTCCGGGCGGCGCGCCGGGCTTAAACTGCGCTGATTGCTTCGCCGGCTGAGCGCTTATTTCGCTTAAGCTTACAATCAAATCTGTACATGAATCATCCCAGCTTTTTTTTCCGCCTAAAGCCTGTAAATTTTTATAAGGCAAACTGTCGTTTGTAGTAAAACGGTCAACCAGTTCTATAAAAGCCTGATGAGTTTTTAAGGAAGATTGATCCTCGTTATAGGCGTTTTTAAAAGAAAGCAAATCACTAAAAGCTAAACTACCTTTTTCACTTTTATTATTAGCCGTATCCAAAGCAATAATCTGTTCTGCAAGTTTATAAAAATCAGTAAATGAAATTTCACCTATAATCTGCTTGAGCATATTAAAATACTGTTCTTCTAAAAACTGCAAATACGTTTCGGGCGTATATTTTTGAAAACGGTTTAAAATTTGTTCCATTTCATAAGGAGCCGCCAGCGCATTTTGCAACATTTTAGTAATAGCCGCGCGGTTGAGACAGGTAAAAAGAGGCAGCCATTTTTGTATTTCCTCAGGCGTATCATGCGTGTTTAATTCTTCAAATGCTTTTTTGATTGCCTCCTGCGTATAGACAACGCTTTTAATTTTATCCAGCTCGATAAAATCCGGCGGCAGACCGGCTTCAAGGGGAAACTCCCGCAACAATTTTGAACAGAATCCGTGTATGGTTGAAATAGAAGATGAATTTAACTGATCGCGCACTTGCAGCAATTTTCTTCGTTGGGCGTTATTTTCTTCTTTTAACAGGCGCCGGTTAACTTCTTCCGCCACGCGTTCCTGCATTTCACCGGCGGCTTTTTTTGTAAATGTAATAGCCAGCGTCCGCCGTACTTTTTGGGGATCATCCGCAACAATTTTTAAGTAACGCTCGACTAAGATATTTGTCTTCCCTGAACCGGCTCCGGCTGTAACGGAAATGTTTTTATCTAAAGCCAACGCTTCTATACGTGATTGTTTTAATTCCGGCATAATTTTCCTGTTTTGTTAAATGGCAAAATAAAATTTAACCAGGTATATTTAAAAAAATTTTAGCCACGAAGACGCTAAGACACAAAGATACAAATTAACTATCGATACATCGGGATAAATTTTGTTATTTAGTGTCTGAACGAAAACTAACCAAAACTGTCATTTCGAAGCGGAGCGAGAAATCTATTGCCTCTAAATATCAAGGGGTTACAGATTTCTCCCTTCGGTCGAAATGACAAAAATTTGTGTTTTCGTTCAGACACTA
>JAUXGF010000172.1 GCA_030622395.1 Calditrichaceae bacterium | reverse complement strand
TATAACCTGGTTAATTAGTATTAAATTAAAACGCTATGGTCAAAATTATATCTATAGAACCGGATAGTATCGCCGGTGAATTAGGCATTCAGCCGGGCGGTGTTTTAATTAGCATAAATGATAAGCCAATCAATGACCGGCTGGACTACCGTTTTTATTCAACTGATGAAAACATTGAAGTACTTATTAAACACGGCGATGATGAAATTATTTATGATATAGAAAAGGAAGCGGATGAAGATATCGGCTTGGTTTTGGAAGAAATGAAAATAAAAGCCTGCGGCAATAATTGTATATTTTGTTTTGTCTGTCAAAATCCAAAAGGCATGCGCAAGCCGCTTTATTTTAAGGATGAAGATTACCGTTTTTCTTTTCTTTACGGTCATTACATCACAATGACTAATTTAAAACAGAAAGATTTAGAGCGCATTGTAGAACAGCGTTTAAGTCCGCTTTATATATCGGTGCATTCAACTGAAGAAAAGACCAGGAAATTACTTTTAGGAATTAAGCGCAATGATCATTTATTAAAAAAAATAGAATACCTGACACGGAACGGCATTGAGCTGCACGCCCAAATTGTACTTTGTCCGGATATTAATGACGGAGCTGTTTTAGACCGGACAGTTCACGACCTTAAATCATTTTATCCGCGCCTTAAATCGATTGCCGTGGTTCCCGTTGGTTTAACGCGACACCGTGAAAATTTAGCGCCCCTGCGTATTTATACGCCGGAAGAAATCCCGGATATTATTGCTCACACAAATCAGATTCGCGCTGGATTGAAAAAAGAATTAGGTCTCTACTTTGTGTATCTTGCCGATGAGTTTTTTATAAAATCTCAGACAGCTCTGCCTGCTTCATCATATTATGATGATTTTTATCAGATAGAAAACGGAGTGGGCGAGTTCCGGCAAATGATCGAAAATTTTAACCAAGAACTGCCGTTTCTGTGGGACTGCTTTAAAGAAAAGATTAGAATTACCTGGGTAACGGGAATGCTGGCTAAACGTCCCTTAGAGGAACATATCATTAACCCTTTACGTAAAATTGGGAATTTTGAAATTGATCTCATTGCCGTGAAAAATGATTTTTACGGACCATCAGTAGAAGTTTCAGGCTTACTGACAGCGGATGATATTCTTAATCAGCTTAAATACAGGGATTTAGGGCAGATAGTTTTGCTGCCGCCGCGTATCTTAAACAATGACGGCTTGTTTTTAGATGACTGGACAACCGCTTATTTGGTACAGAAGTTGGGAGTACCCGTCCATGTCTTTAAAGAGTCGTTTACAGAATTAAAAAATATAGCCGAGACGCTGCGTTCAGCAAAGATTGCTGTGTAAAGATTAAAAGATTAAAGAAAAGATTTATCCTCTTTTTATAAAGAGAAGGGGCTCTTTTACATTAATTAATGATTTATTTAAAAAATAATAAATTATAAACGAAAAATAACAAATAAATAACAATATCTAAATTCAAAATCCCAAAATCCGCAAGCAAACAAGTTTTGGTAATTTATCCCGATTAACAGGCTGTTGCAGATTAGGGCTTCACACAGTGATCCCTATGGGAAAAGCCCAAAAATTCATGGTTGCGCATAATTCCCGAGCTAAAGCTCGGGGCTATTCATTTTACCATAACTCATTGAACTTCATATGAATAGCCCCGACTTTTCCCACAGGGATCCCCTCGGGATAAGTCGGGCATAAATGAACTAAAAAACCAATCCTTAAGCCTTTTAAGGCTTTTTAAGGGTTCTGCAACACCCTGTCATTCGGGACTATACAAAAATATAGAGTAAAATTATGGGACAGCCAATAGTAGCCATCGTCGGCAGACCGAATGTCGGCAAGTCAACTTTATTTAACAGATTAATCGGACGCAGGAAGGCAATAGTAGATGACCAGCCGGGCGTTACCCGCGACCGTAATTATGATTCGGTAACCTGGAACGGACAGCAGTTTATGCTGGTCGATACAGGCGGATATATGCCTAAAGCAAAAAAAATAATCGATCAGGCAATTAAAGAGCAAGTAGAAATTGCCATTGATGAAGCTGACGTCGTCATCTTACTGGTTGACGCCCGTACAGGAATTACGGATGTGGACGAGAAGATGGCCTTAACATTACGGCATTCAGGAAAAGATACGCTTTTGGTAGTGAATAAAGTTGATGATATGAGAGACGAATCAGAAGTCGGTCAGTTTTACAATCTTGGTTTGGAAGAGCCTTACCCGGTTTCAGCTATGACCGGAAGGCAATCCGGGGATTTACTTGATGTTGTGGTAGGCAGCGTCAAAAAATATGCTGTACAGGATAAAGATGATAATATGATTAAACTGGCGGTTATCGGCAGGGAGAACGTGGGCAAGTCCTCGCTGGTTAATACGCTTTTAGAACAGACCAGGTCTATTGTTACGGAAATTCCGGGCACAACGCGTGATCCTATTGATTCAAAACTAATGTATAAAAAGCGGGAGTATCTTTTAATTGACACGGCAGGACTAAAAAGGAAGAGCCGGATCAAAGAAAATGTTTTATTCTACAGTAATTTGCGTACATTTAGAAGTATCCAGCGCGCTGATGTGGTTATCTATATGGTGGATATAAACGAAGGACTCAGCCGGCAGGATGCGATAATATTAAATGAAGCGGCTTCTCAGCATAAAGGCGTTGTATTGTTATTAAATAAATGGGATTTGATTGAAAAAGACCATAAAACAATAGAGGAATATAAAAAGAAATATACAGATCGTTTAGGGGTGCTGCGCTTTATACCGCAGATTTATATCTCTGTGCTGAATAAACAGCGTTTGTATAAAGCGCTCGATTTAGCCACCTTTGTTTATGAAGAAAGACAAAAGCGTATCAGCACATCAGAGTTAAACGATTTTTTCCTGCCGCTGATAAAAGAAAAAACTCCGCCTGCGGCGCGCGGTAAGGAAATTAAGATTAACTATGTATCGCAAGTAAAAACAAAACCTCCTGTATTTGTTTTTTACAGTAATTATCCGGATTTAATTATCGAAAGCTATCAGCGGTTTTTAGAAAACAGGCTGCGCGCAAAATATGGCTTTATCGGCGCGCCGCTGATTATGTCTTTCAGGAAAAAATAAATCCGATATAACCTGAATAATTCATAGCCACAAAGTCACGAAGACACAAAGGAATTAAAATATTAAGGTTAAGGTTTAATCTTCAGTTTAATAAATCAAACTTACTTTTGAAGCTTCTTCCTTACTATCATTAATAATCTTTGTGACTTAGCGCCTTTTCCCGAAAGGGATCCCTTCGGGAGTGGCATACCTATTTTCGGGAATGAATAATCCAGGATAAAAAGTTTTTTATTTGAAAATGAGTTTAAATTAAAGTTATTAGTAATCAATTATTGTCCATTGTAAGTTAAAAACAGAACACGGATAATACGGATAACACAGATTAACGCTGATTGTAAAACATAAAAAAATTTAATCCGTGAAAATCTATGTTATCTGTGTTCTATCAAATTTCCATCCATTATTGTCTCTGGTCGGGATGGCAAAGGGTGGTTTACAAAATTCGTTATTAAGAGAAAAAATATGAGAAAATTATTATTTATTATTATGTTTTTATTGCCCTTGTTTAGCTTTAGCGATACAATGGAAGAGTTGGAAGCGTATATTAATTCCCGTATTTACAATATTCCTCCCCCTGAGGGCGGACATTGCGGCTTCCGCTGGCAAATTGAACTTAACCTGCATTTCCATGAATTAAGCCCGAATATGCAGAAATTGGCAAAAACGCTTATGCAGCCGCCGGTCAGGCAAGACAGTCTTATCAGCCCTTCGGGGCATTTTATGCTGCATTACGATACAAGCGGATATCACGCTGTGCCCTCCCCTGATTCATCGGGGAACGGCGTCCCGGATTATATTGATTCCGCCGCTGTAATTTTAGATCATGTCCGGCAGGTGGAAGTCGATGAAATGGGCTTTCAGGCGCCGCCAAATCAAGAAGGCAATCCGGTTGATATATACCATGTTTATTTTACTAAATTTAGTTATTACGGTCAGACATGTTTTACTATGGAGGATATTCCCTCTCTGCCCGGAACTAATTATACAAGCTATATAGAAATACACAGTAACTTTGAAAGCGGCTTTTATACTAAGGGATTAGACGCCCTTAAAGTTACCGCCGCTCATGAATTTAATCACGCCATACAACTCGGTTATCAATTCCGTTATGAAGATATCTTTTTCATGGAAATGACCTCTACCTGGATGGAAGATTATGTTTATAACCAGGTTAATGATTATATCCAGTATCTTAATAGTTTTATCCCTAATATTTCCAATATCAGTTTTAATGCTTATGATGGATGGTCGGAATATGGGAACTCGATTTTCATGCACATGATGGAAAAGAAATACGGGGCGGAAATAGCTGTTAAAATGTGGGAACAAATAGTACAAGAAACCGCTCTAAGCGCGCTTGATATAATTTTGAAAGATAACGGTTCATCATTTGCCTTAAGTCAAAATGAATACGCAGCCTGGCTGTATTATACAGGAAACAGGGCGGCGCCGGATCAATTTTATCCCGAAGGTGAAAACTACCCCCAAATAGAATTTAATGCTGAAGATAAACATTGTTTTTATGATAGTTTAAATTCTAAAATGTATGACAGTTTGAATTTCGGAATATCGGTGAATAAGTTACGTATGCGCCATATTTTAATTTACGGATTGAATAATTATAAATACAAATCAATTCTAAAAAGCAATGATACTTCAGGATTCTACAATCATTTTACTCCCACAAAATTTCCCCAAGAACCGGTTAATTTTAATTACCCGCAAGCTGGGCAAGTTAGCGTTTCGGATACCTTAGTCATAGCAATAACGAATCCCACGGATTTGTCAATAACAGATTTAGATTACAAAATAATCGTAGATTCAATCTTTAAAGATTCAAGCAATGTTGACTCAACTATTATTATAGAAGTCGGCCCAAATCCGGTAAAGCCTTGCAACGACCTTTTAACATTTTATAATGTTCCGCCTAATAGTCACATTACAATTTTTACAATTAACGGCAGGCTTATAAAAGAATTTAAAACGGATTTAGGTTTGACATATTGGGATTTAAAAGACCGCTTAAACAAAAACGTAGCCAGCGGCGTTTATATATATTTTATAAAATCCGCTGGCTTAGAAAAAAAAGGGAAGATTGCCGTTATACGCTAAGTATAAGTTATGAAAAAATTAGTAAAAATTATTCTATTTATATTTATCCTCACTTTTAACCGGTTTGCTTTTGCAGCCGGTGATGATTGGATAAAACAGAGTATTGATCTGGTTATAAACACCCAATTCAATCAAGCCGAATCGCTTTTAGTGAATAAAATAGAAAGCGGCGATTCCAGCATTCAGGTTTACTTTTATTATGCATCCCTGCTTAATTCAAAGATGACTCATTTTGAAAACCAACTTGACGAATCCGAGTTTATCAAAGCATTAGAGATTGTTATAGAAAAAAGCGGGCGGCAGCTTGAAGATATTGCAGATTCCGATTCAAGCGCCATCGCTCGTCTTAATTTCTACCGTGGCAGCGCTTATGGTTATTTAGCTTACTATCAAGGTAAAACCGGAAGTTGGTACCAGGCTGTGTCAAACGGATTAAAGTCTGTAAACAATTTGGAAAAAGCGGTCGAATTGGACGGCGCCTTATACGACGCTTACCTGGGAATAGGCGCGTATAAATATTGGCGGAGCACAAAACTAAATTTCCTGTTATGGCTTCCTTTTGTGCCGGATATGCGCGAGGAGGGTATTTATTATATTAAGAAAGCTATTAAAAAAGGAGCTTACGGCAAATATATGGGTATGCACCAACTCGTCTATGTTTTGCTCGACTATAAAAAATATGACGAGGCTTTAAAGTATGCGCGCCGTATTGTGGAAGCATATCCACAAAGCCAGTTCATGTGGTGGGCTAACGCTCATACTTATTATAAAATGAAAAATTATCCCGCGGCGGTGAAATCGTATCGGAAGTTATTGAATTTAATTGAAAAGGACGTTAATGCAAATCCTATGCACTGGTTAGCCTGTCAGGTGCGCTTAGCGGAGATTTATATGAAAATGGATGATTGCAAGTCCTGTTACATACACTGCAATTTAGTTTTAAACCGCTCTTTTAATGACCGGCTTACGGAAAAAGGGCGGCAAAAATTAGAGCAAGCCAGGCAATTACTAAAAGAAAGCCGACAAAAACTGACAAGACTAAACAGCGGCTCACAGTAATACCGCAAACCGATCCCAAAGACTCAGGCGCTGCTTATCATAAATTTATACATTTGACTTCCACTGTAATAATTTTTAACTTTGCATCGTCCGTTAGGGGTGTTCCCACAAAGGAACTGAGAACATACCCTTTGAAC
>JAUXGF010000481.1 GCA_030622395.1 Calditrichaceae bacterium | reverse complement strand
TCATTCCATTCTTCCCATTACTCCAACACTCCATTTCTTCACTAAACCGTTTATCCCTGTTTTTCTTTTATAATCAATTGATTTTTAAAACGAACGTCTATGTACTTTAAAACGGCTAACCTGTTCCAGTCTAAATATTTTTCAAAATATTGGGATAAGATGTACAAATTTTCCTGGTAATTATTATAATCGAGGCGCGCCTCGGCTCCGCCCTTTATGAGCAGTAAACGTAAATACCTGCTGTTCTTTAAATTAATCTCCGCTATCGCTTCATTTATAGAAGAAGACATTAATTTTACATAAGACAGAATTTCCACTCCTTTAAGCGCTTTACGTGAGATTGTTTTTTCTCCGAGCGTTCCGAGAGGTTCATTCACACCGGTAATAAAGGGCAAATTCCAACGGCGATTCATTCTGGGCACAGGAATCAGATATCCTTCATCATCTATAAGATTAAGCCCTCTGCCATAGATAAAGGCAATCGGCTGACGCTCTTTAATTACGATCCGCAATGTTGAGGGCAAGCTTCTCACAGCGCCGGCGGCTTTTATATAAGGCGATCTGCGCAATTTTTTAACAACGTCAACCGGCTTAATTGTTAAAAGCTCTTGCCCGGGTTCAAGTCCGCACAGAGCCAGCACATCTTTTCTTGATAATACTTTATTCCCTTTAATATCAATATCAACCAGTTTAAATGTCGATAGGCTTTCCTGTAGATAATCATCAATCCATTTATAGCTGTAAGCAGCTAATGAAAGAAAAGCAATCAATAGTAAATAAATAAAGGTAATTTTCAGGGATTTCTTATTTTTTTTCTTCACTATTTATCCGATTAATTATTTTTTTGCCACTAAGACACGAAGACTCAAAGTAATATTAATTACTATCTGAATGGAAACTACATTTTTTCGTTCAGGCGCTTAATAATTTACTCTTTGTGCCTTTGTGCCTTAGTGGCTATTCCTAAAATTATCTTTTTCTAATGCTGATAATAGATTTTCATCTATCCGCCAAATATCTCCGGCTCCCATTGTAATCAGCATATCAGCCGGTTGAATAATATTTTGCAGGAATTCCGGAACATCGTTTTTATCCGCAATATAAAAAACCTGCTTATGACCTATTGATTTTAATTCATCAACAATCAAAGCCCCGCTGACCCCGGCGACAGGCTCTTCTCTTGCAGGATAAACATCCGTTACTACAACCATATCGGCAATAGAAAGTGCCTTAGCAAATTCTTTGTAGAAATCCTGCGTCCTGGAATAAAGATGCGGTTGAAAAATTACAATTACCCGGCGATCCCATCCATCTTTAGCGCCGCTTAAAGCAGCCAGCACTTCAGTCGGATGATGAGCATAATCATCCACAACCATAACATCATTTACTATGCCTTTAATTTCAAAACGCCGCTCAACGCCTGTAAAGTCCGCCAGCGCCCTGCTGATTTTGTCAAAAGGGATTTCCAGTTCCATACTAACAGCGACCGCCGCTAAAGCATTTTTAACATTGTGCTGTCCGGGTACAGCCAATTTTACTTTACCAAGTCCGGCGCCTTCATGCACAACATCAAAGACCGTATGATTTTTTTTGAACTCTAAATTCTCAGCCCTTAACTGCGCTTCCTGAGAGAAACCATAAGTAATGACGGTACAGTTAAATTGATCTTTAATCGCCCGAATATTTTCTTCATCTATACAAACAATCAGCGATCCGTCAAACGGAAGCCGGGCGGCAAACTGCGTAAAAGTGTTTTTTATATCTTCTAAACCGGAGTAAATATCCAAATGATCTGTCTCCAGCGAAGTAATAACCGCAATTTTAGGATTCAATGCTAAAAAAGACCTGTCGTACTCATCCGCTTCGGCAAGCAGAATTTCGCCTTTACCTAAGCGGGCGTTAGTCATTAAGCTTTTAATCCTGCCGCCGACAATGATCGTAGGGTCCAAACCTGCGCTGATCAAAATATTCCCGGTCATTGAAGCGGTAGTGGTTTTGCCATGAGTTCCGGCGATTGCCACGCCAAATTTTCTATTCATAAGCTGCCCGAGCATTTCCGCCCGCCGGATGCACGGTATGTTTTTACGAACGGCTTCTTTCATCTCAGGATTATCTTTATTGATTGCCGAGCTGTAAACTAAAAAATCGACGTCGTTTACATATTCAGCGCTGTGACCTTCGTAAACTACGGCGCCCTTTGCCTCTAAATAATCTGTCAGCTCTGATTTTTGGCGGTCGGATCCGGAAACCCGATATCCAAGATCAAGCAATATCTCAGCTATACCGCTCATCCCAATACCGCCGATTCCGACAAAATGTAATTTCTTTTTTCTTAAATAAATACTCATGCGCGCCTTGCTGGTAGTTTAAAGTCTCAACAATTTAATTGATGAAAATACTACCATTTAAAAATATTTACTTATTCTTATTACACAAATATTCATATCAAATATTTTGATTCGTCATTTGACCAATAACATCTTCTTTTTCGCTGTGAAATTATTTATTTTTAGGCTGTACAGGTAAATACCGCTCGATAAATGCTGTCCGTTAAATTCAACTTTGTAACTGCCTTTAGATTGAATTTTATTTATCAATACCGCAGCTTCCCTG